>JAZFTN010000193.1:0-9459 GCA_036446715.1 Acidimicrobiia bacterium
ACGAGGTGTACGTCAAGACCAGGTCGGTGCCACTCGACGTGAAGATCCTCATCCGAACCTTCACAGCGGTGTTTCGGGAGTCAGGGGACTGATCACGGCTAGCGACTACTCCGAGTCTTCGATGCCTTCCCGGGGAAGCAGCGCAGGCAGGACAACGAGGGCAGTCAAACCTGCGGTGCCCATGCCAACCCACATGATCGCCGACACCTGGGCGTGGATGGCCAGCGGAGAAAGCCAGAGGGCAGTGAGGGCGATGGCAACACCCGCTGCGTTGGCCACGATGGGGCGACCTGCCCCGTCGATCGCCCTGTACACGTAACCGGGGCCCCCTTTTCTGGCGATGTCAATCGCGGCGACAAAGTGGATGGCGTAGTCGATTCCCACACCCAACACGATGCTGGATACAACAGCCGTCAGCAGGTTCAGCTGGATTCCGGACACGGCTATGAAACCGAGCAGCGTCAGGATGGTCATGGCGATTGGCACCAGCGACGCCACCGTTTCGCGGATTCGCCGATAGGCAATCGCGAGAAGGGCTGCCACCAGAACGAAGGCAACGGCCAGAGACACCATCTGTGCGTTGAGAACGGATCGAGCTATCTCGTCCCAAACAAGGGGCATCCCGGTGAGGGTCTTCACCAGTGGCTCCGCGTCGGCGAACTCGACCCATCCTCTGAGATCGTCCCCGGAGAACTCTCCGGGAAGCAGAGTGAAACGAAGGCCGTCTTCGCTCACCATCTTGCCAAGAGGCAGTTCGACCCCGCCTGAAAGCACTGCCTCGATCTGCTCCTTCGTCATCGACGAAGCCAGGTCGACCACGGAGAAAACCTCACGCACCCCAGGGAGACCCTCCATCTCGTTCGAGACAACCGTGATTGCCGCCAGTTGGCTCGGAGGGCCGGTCGGGTCGAAGGCGAACTCACCTGCCATGGGTGTCGCCCCCCCGAAGACCTCGGATGTTCGTTCGAACGCGACCCTGACCGGATCATCCGCCTTGAAAAAGAACAGCTGATCGGGGTTGACATCGAGCTTGGGCAACGAGAAAGCCGCGAAGACGACGATCACTACCACTATCACGATCGCCGGAACCCTGGTGCGGACGAGAGTCTTGAGCCCGGCTATGACTCTGGGGCCGAGCAGAGCCTTTCGATCGCTCAAATCTATGTCAAAGTGAGTGATTGCTGCGGGCAGTGAGAAGAATGAGATCGCCCCGGCAAAGACGATGCCAACCGCCGCGAACACACCCAGTTGTTGAATCGGACCGACTCCCGTGAACAAGAGGGACAGGAAGCCCGCGGCGGTGCTGATCGTGGTGAGGATCATCGGGATGCCCACTTGCGAGAGGGCGGATGAGACTCGTTCCACCCGGTCCGGGCTGTCGGTTTCCTGGAAGTGGGTCACGAAATGCAGACCGTCTGCGGAACCCATCACGATCACGAAGATGGGCACTATCACCGTCACGATGTCCGCTTTGAACCCGAGTCCGAAAATGAGACCGAACGTCCACAGAGACCCGAGAGCCGCGGGAATGATGGCGAGAACGCTCAGCCTCCTGTCCCCGATGGTCGTGTAGAACGTGCCGACCAGAAGGATCAGCACGAGAGGCGGAATGAGCAGAAGAAACAGAGACAACAAGTCGATGACTGAGGCGAAGATGACCGGGTTTCCCGAGTAGACGACGTCCAGACCTTCGACCTCGACGTCGGTCACCAAACGGGCCGTGGCGGTGGCATCCTCTCCGGGGTTGACCAGAACAAGGGTGTGGCGCCCGTCCTCGGACAGGAGGAGAGAAGACACCGGATTTGTGGAGAGGATCGACTCGACGACGGCGTCGGGGATGGCAGCGAGATCAGTTTCGGTGATCGGTTGATTCGTGATCGGGTTGGTGGCCGGGATGATGGAGACAACCGACTCAACTCCTTCGACCCCGGAGAGGCCATCACGCAGTTGGAGAAGCAGGGCAAGGTTCTCCTTGCCGGCGAACGTCTCGCCTTCGGGAAGAGAGGCCATTGCATTGATCGGGTCAGCCGTGTCGTACTTGTCTTGAAAGGCGACAAACTCGGTCCCCGTGGGTGTTCCCTCGAGAATGAACGAGGCAACGTCGGCGTTGAAATCGAGCCGAAAAAACATGAGAAACGCTGTCAGCGTGACGATTCCGGTCACGATGAGCACCAGCTTCGATCGATGGACGATGAACGCCGCTATCCGCTCCACGACCTAGTCCGAACCTGCGCAGCTACAAGCCGCACCCTTCAGGCAAAGAACCATGCCGCGTCCTCCAGACGGGAGGGGTCGAGCCGGCGAACCTCGCGACAGGCTTCCCCCAGGTCGACAGGGACGACCTCATCTCCCTTCAACGCCACCATCATCCCGCCCCTACCCCCAAAGGCCAGCTCGGCTGCCTTCACCCCAAACCGGGTGCCGAGGATCCGGTCGTAGGACGTGGGCGAGCCCCCGCGCTGTAGGTATCCAAGGGTGGTCACCCGAGACTCAAACCCGGTCAGCTCTTCGAGTCTGGCGGAAACCGCCGAACCCACACCACCAAGCCGGGCGAATCCATACGCGTCTACTCCGGCAGAATGAACCTCGCCGGACGGACCGGGGACGCCCTCTGCGACAACGACCAGCGAATAGTGGTGGCCACGGTCGTGACGAGCGACTATGCGACTGGCCAAATCCTGATAGTCGACCGCCACCTCCGGGACCAGGATCGCCTCGGCGCCACCGGCAAGACCGGCTGCTGCGGCGATCCAGCCCGCGGTCCGGCCCATCACCTCGACAACCATCACTCTGTTGTGCGACTCCGCAGTAGTCGTGAGCCGGTCGATGGCGTCGACAACTATCTGGACCGCGGTGTGAAATCCGATGCTCACATCGGTCCCGGCGATGTCGTTGTCGATGGTCTTCGGAATCCCGACCACATCGAGACCATCCTCGCTGAGACGTGCAGCTGTGCGAAGGGAGCCATCCCCACCAATGACAACCAGCGAATCGATCCTGGCACTATCGAGAGTTCCTGAGATCGACGGAAGACCCTCGCCGTGGATGTAGGGATCGATACGGGAGGTGCCGAGAATGGTTCCCCCTTTCCGCAGAAGTCCTCGAACGTCGTCCCGGCCCAGTGGTCGGGTGCGCCCCTCCAAAAGGCCATTCCACCCTTCCTCTATACCGACTACCTCAAGACCCTCTGCTGTCGCCCGCGTGACCACTGCGCGAATCGCCGCGTTTAGACCGGGGCAATCACCTCCAGCCGTCAGAACACCTATTGCCATAGTCCCCGTTCTAGTCGCCTGAGGCGATGTCCACGTTGTATGCCTCATAGACGAGGTCGGCCCCGCGCTGGCGATGAAGGGAGAGACGGCTCAGAAGGGTCGTCACGCATCTCCGGATCGGCTCCGCATCCGAGGAGCCGGTCTCCATCGTTCCGCTGAGAGTCAACTGGGCTTGCGCCAATGATTCCTCCAGACCCGCATGCTCCTCCTCGATGAGCTCGAGCTCCATGGCGAGACGCGGCGCGTGGTCCAGAATCTCCGCGAGCAGGCCGTTCTTCCCCTCCGTAGCGGAGATGTGCTCCTCCAGGGCTTCTCCCAATTCCCCGATGGCATACGCAACTGCCTCCCACCAGCCCGCAGCGTTCGCGGGAGAAGCGACAGCCGACTCGAGGGCGATCATGGTCTTGCCAAGAGAGTGTCTCGTAGCTCTCACTGTCTCGACGCGGGGTGTGGAGTTTCCGGTGCCAAGCGGATCAGCCAACGGCTCCACCGCATCCTCCCTGGCTTCTTCGGCCTGGACCTCGGCGCCAGGAGCCTCGAACAGGTCCGTTCCTTGGGCAGACTCTTCGAGTTCGAGCCGCCACTCGGCTTCGTTCTGTGTCATGACCCAAGCATGAACCAACCACTCCACAGGTGGTAGAGGCATTGGTCACGAATCGGGTGGACGAGGTCACCCGGATATCACTCCCGTCCTGCGAAAAGACACCTGGAGAGGGGTCTTTGGTCCCTGTGGGCGAGAAGGTCTTCTTCTTAGGTTGGGAGCATGACTCCTCTTGCGAAGTCTTCGTACACGATGGTTGACGGGAATGAGGCTGCCGCCCGAATAGCTCATCTCCTCAGCGAAGTGATCGCCATCTACCCGATAACGCCCGCTTCCCCAATGGGGGAGCTTGCCGACGCCTGGTCCCACCAGGGCCAATCGAACCTGTGGGGTGTGGTGCCCGACGTCATAGAGATGCAGAGCGAAGCCGGTGCGGCTGGAGCAATCCATGGAGCCCTGACCGTCGGCGCCCTCAGCACGACATTCACCGCGTCTCAGGGTCTGCTCCTGATGCTCCCCAATATGTACAAGATCGCCGGAGAACTGACTCCGACGGTGATTCACGTGGCAGCCCGGACCGTCGCCACCCACGCCTTGTCCATCTTTGGTGACCACTCGGATGTGATGTCTGCCCGTCAGACTGGATTTGCCATTCTCTCGTCGGCATCGGTCCAGGAGGCGCAGGACATGGCCGTTGTCGCCCACCTCGCCACGCTCGAGTCAAGGATCCCGTTCCTCCACTTCTTCGACGGGTTCAGAACCTCTCACGAGATCAACAAGATTGAGCTGATCGACGAGGACTCGCTTCGTGACCTCATTGACGAGGACTTGATTGCCGGGCACCGCATCCGGGCCTTGAACCCGAACAATCCGATGCTCAGAGGCTCCGCTCAGAACCCCGACGTCTTCTTCCAGGCTCGGGAGGCCGCCAATCCGTATTACGACGCCGTTCCCCTGATCGTGGCGGATGCCATGGACCGCATCGCAAAAGTGACCGGCCGCCGGCATGGTCTCTTCGAGTACAGCGGCGCTCCCGACGCCGAGACTGTGATGGTCATCATGGGCTCAGGAGCAGGTGCTGCAGACGAGACCGTGACCAGATTGATCAGAGAGGGCCACAAGGTCGGCCTTCTCGTGGTGAAGCTGTATCGCCCGTTCGACGCATCCGTCTTTGCGAGCGTTCTCCCGAAGACGACTAAACGCGTCATTGCGATGGATCGCACAAAGGAACCCGGAGCCGTTGGCGATCCGCTCTACCTCGATGTCGTGGCAGCACTCAGCGAAGAGGGCCGACGGATCGAGGTATACGGCGGTCGCTACGGGCTCTCCTCGAAGGAATTCACTCCTTCGATGGTCGCCGGCGCATTCAATGAGGTCACCCGGGACACCCCTCGCCGGCACTTCACAGTCGGAATCGTCGATGACGTCACCAACAACTCCGTCGACTGGGACGAGGACTGGTGGGTGGAGCCCGACGAGGTCACCCGGGCCATCTTCTTCGGACTGGGTTCGGACGGGACCGTTGGCGCCAACAAGAACTCGGTCAAGATCATCGGAGAGTCCACCGACCTGTCGGCACAGGGGTACTTCGTCTACGACTCCAAGAAGGCCGGGTCGAGGACGATCTCTCACTTGCGCATCTCCCCACAGCCAATCGAGTCGACCTATCTGATCCGTCATGCCGACTTCGTGGCCGTCCACCAGTTCGATTTCTTGGAGTCCATCGACGTCCTGGAAGTCGCCCGACCCGGAGCGACGATTCTTCTCAACAGCCCCTACCCGGCAGACGAAATCTGGGGTCGGTTGCCGATCGAGGCCCAGGGACAGATAGTTGAGAAGGACCTCGAGGTTTGGGCCATCGACGCCGCAGCGATCGCCCGGGAGACAGGTCTTGGCGGGAGGGTGAACACGGTACTTCAGACCTGCTTCTTCCACCTCACCGATTTTCTCCCCGCCGACAAGTCGGTTGCCGCCATCAAACGCCATATCCGGGACAGCTACGGCAAGAGGGGCGAGACGGTGGTCCGGAGAAACGAGGAGGCGGTCGACAGGGCGATCGACGGCTTATTCGAGGTCGCCGTCGGAGAGGCGGCAGGCCCCCTGAGGATCTCGGATCCGGTTCCGGAGATCGCTCCCGAGTTCGTCAAGCGCGTCACCGCCATGATGCTGGCAGGCAAAGGCGATCTGCTACCTGTGTCGGCACTCCCTGTTGATGGCGCGTTTCCAACCGGCACGGCCATGTGGGAAAAGCGCTCCATCGCCGACGAGATCCCGATCTGGGATCCGGACATCTGCATCGATTGCGGGCGCTGTGCCCTGGTCTGTCCCCACGCGGCGATCCGGTTCAAGGCCTTCGACCCCGATATCCCGGTGCCGGAGGGATTTCTCTGGAAGGAATCGACTGGCCAGGACCTTCGGGGAAAGCGGATAGTGATCCAGGTGGCTCCTGACGACTGCACAGGCTGTCGCATCTGTGTCGAGATCTGCCCCGCCAAGTCAAAAGAGATCGTCAAGCACAAGGCCATCAACATGGCGCCCATCGATGATCACCTCGAACGGGAACGTCGCAACTTCGAGTACTTCCTGGAAATCCCCGAGATGGACCGGTCTCAAGTCAATGCCTTCTCGGTGAAAGGCTCACAGCTACTGGAACCGCTCTTCGAGTTCTCGGGAGCATGTGCGGGGTGCGGAGAAACTCCCTATCTCAAGTTGATCACACAGATGATGGGCGATCGGATGATCGTGGCCAACGCCACAGGATGCTCTTCGATCTATGGCGGCAACCTTCCAACCACACCCTGGACTACAAACGCCGACGGGAGGGGGCCGGCCTGGTCGAACAGCCTGTTCGAGGACAACGCCGAGTTCGGGCTCGGAATGAGACTTGCCCTCCAAGCTCAGCGCTCGGACGCCATCCTGTTGGTGACCGCATTGGCGCCAGACCTCGGTCAACTGGCAGTCGACATTCTCGAGACGATTGAGAACCTCGATCGGAGCGACATCGACGCCCTGGTGAACCGGCAGCGGACCCACGTCACCGAGTTGAAGAAACGCCTCGGGAACATGGCAGGCCCCCTTCCGAAACGGCTGGAAGGTGTAGCCGACTCCCTGATCGAAACCAGCATCTGGATCGTTGGTGGCGATGGCTGGGCCTATGACATCGGGTTCGGCGGCCTCGACCACGTGCTCGCCTCGGGTCGAGACATCAACATCCTGGTGCTCGACACCGAGGTCTACTCCAATACAGGAGGCCAGGCTTCCAAGGCGACGCCTCGCGCCGCCATCGCCAAATTCGCATCAGGAGGCAAAGAGACCGCAAAGAAGGACCTGGGTAAAATCGCCATGTCGTACGGGAACGTCTATGTGGCCCAGATCGCCATGGGAGCCAACCTCACACAGACCGTCAAGACTCTCGCCGAGGCGGAAGCTCATCGCGGCGTCTCACTGGTCATCGCCTACAGCCCCTGCATCGCGCACGGCATCGACATGACGAAACAGTTGAGCCACCAGAAGCTCGCTACCGATACCGGCTACTGGCCGCTGTATCGCTACGACCCGGCCCGGGAGGACGCCGGAGAACCGGGACTGCGTCTGGACAGCCGCAAACCCAAGATCCCGTTCAAGGATTTTGCCTCCAAGGAAGCAAGATTCGCGGTGCTCGGCAGGGCAGACCCGGAAGGCGCCGAGCGCCTGCTGAGAGAGGCTCAGCACGACATCGACAATCGGTGGCATCTGTACGAGCAAATGGTGCAAATCCACCGGACGGCTGAATACGCGGAGGTAGAGGAATGAGCGCAGATCTCTCGACTGATTATCTCGGACTCAAACTGGCCCACCCGGTGGTGCCATCGGCCTCACCACTGACCGGCGACATCGATCACATCCACGCTCTGGTCGAGGCGGGAGCGCCGGCTGTTGTCTTGCCCAGTCTGTTTGAAGAGCAGATCGAGCACGACGCGATGGCCGTCCACTTCTCGATCGAGCTGGGTGCCGACGGCTTCGGAGAATCGGCCGGTGGGTTCTTCCCCCAACTGGATGACTACAACACCGGGCCAGAGGACTATCTGGATCTCATCAGGAGGGCCAAGGCGGAGGTGAGCGTCCCGGTCATTGCCAGTCTCAATGGTGTTTCCAGCGGTGGTTGGACTCTCTACGCGCAGATCCTCTCTGATCAGGGCATCGACGCCCTCGAACTCAACATCTACAGAATCGCCGCGGACCTCGGGCTCACGTCTGAAGACGTGGAGCGGTCCTACGTTGAGCTCGTGGAGACGATCAAGAAGTCAGTCGACCTTCCACTGGCGGTGAAGATTGGCCCTTACTTCTCGTCAATGGGTCACATGGCGCTCCGACTCGTAGATGCCGGAGCGGATGCGCTGGTCATGTTCAATCGTTTCTATCAGCCGGACATCGACCTCGAGACACTTGGCGTCACTCCCAACCTGGTCCTGTCCGATCCGGTCGAGCTGCGTCTTGTTCTCCGCTGGCTGGCCATTCTGTACGGCAGGGTCGGATGCGACATGGCCGCTACATCTGGTATCCACGAAGCCTCCGACGCAATCAAGGCTCTCCTGGCGGGAGCGACTGTGACCATGATGGCTTCGGCCCTTCTCGAGAATGGCCCGTCTCGCCTCACCGAGGTCCGCGACGGGATGGAGTCCTGGTTTTCGGAACGGGGCTACGACTCGGTCGACCAGGCGCGCGGGAGTCTCAGCTACTCGTCGGTGCCGGACCCCGGCGTGTTTGAGCGGACCAGCTACATGAAGACGCTGACTTCCTACGTCCCCACCTGGTGAACAACATTCACGGTCGGCTCCAACGAGATCGCGGAGTCTACGGAGCGACTTATGAGGCAAACACTCTCTGCCTTGTTGAGGAGTCGCAGAGTCCTGTCAACCTTGGTCTCGTCGGCAATGACCACCGTGGGCCGCAACGTAACGCTTTCCATCCTGTAGAGACGGTCGTCCCCGCGGTGGAGACGGCCGGTGGCCCGGTCGCTATAGCTCACGACTTCAACACCTGACATGGCCGCGATGGCCTGGAACGTTGTCATCAGACACGAGGAGATGGCAGCCACGAAGAGATGCTCCGGGCTCCACTCGCCTCCTGGTCCGCCAAACTCTGGCGGCGAGGCCACCTCCAGGACCGGCAGTGCGTCGTGGATTGACTCCAGTTTCCCGGTCTTGGGGCCAGTCCCTTGAACCTCGACCTGATAATCGGCTGTATCGATCAAACCTGCTCCTCGTAGGTGCACCCCATGGTGTAACGGGCAAATCGCCGGCTGTCTCCGTCCTTTGGCCCGTTTGTGATGGGTAGTAGGTCTCTATCGGGTAGGACCCGAAACTTCCTACGGTCAGGCCAGTCCACCAACAAGGAGCAGAATTGACCCCCTACCATTTCAGTGTGACCCTGCATGAGAGCTTCGATTCTGCGGTCACCAAGACCAAGGTTGCCCTTGCCGATCACGGATTTGGGATTGTCAGCGAGATCGACATGGCCGCCACCATCAAGGACAAGCTGGGTATCGAACACGATCCATACCTGATCCTGGGAGCGTGCAACCCCGGGTTCGCAAACACGGCGGTGAGTCGGGTGCCCTCGATCGGTGTTCTGCTCCCCTGCAACGTGGTGGTCCGCTCCGCCGCT
>JAZFTN010000194.1:0-2503 GCA_036446715.1 Acidimicrobiia bacterium
CGCAAAGTCTACGTAGGGTTGACCTCAGTCATTGCGTCTCATTTGACGTCAATGTCCGATTGCTCCGGGGAGAAGGAGAAACAACATGGTCGAGAGCCTTCCGTCGCTCAACTTTTATACCTCAGCTGACCAATACGGGGAGATCCCTGACTCTGTATACGACGCCCGAGTTCAGGCAGGTATGGACGACCTCATGTCCAAGGGCTATTACACAGATTCGATAGGCGGAGGAATTCACTACGTCAAGGATGCCTGGTATTACCAACTGGTCGTCGAGCATGACGATGGACTGATCGTCGTGGACGCTCCGCCCACCAACGGCGAATACTTCCTCGGTGAGAGAATCCTCCAGGCGATAGGCGAGATCTCGGACAAGCCGATCACCCACCTGATCTACTCCCATCACCACCGCGATCACATCGGCGCTTCAGCGGTGTTCGACGATGACGTGACGATCATCGCTCAAGAAGAGTGTGCAGCGCTTGTCGAGTCTGCGAATGATCCTCAGCGACGTCCCGCCGATGTCACGTTTAAGGACAGCTACACACTCGAGGTCGGCGGCCAGACGTTGCAATTGGATTATCACGGAAACGTACATTGCAACGGGAACATCTTCATCTATCACCCCGGCGAGAAGATGCTGATGAACATCGATGTCATCTTTCCCGGCTGGGTTCCATTCTCCAGCCTTGCGATGGCCTCCGACTTGAGAGGGTTTATGCGGGGCCACGACGTGGTCCTCAGCTATGACTTCGACGTGTTCGTCCCTGGCCATTTGACGCGCCTTGGCAATCGAGAGGACGTGGAGGTCCAGAAGGCGTATTTCCAGGACCTCGTGGATACCACGATGAAATATCTCGACGACGTGTCGCCGGCTCGGAATGCCATGGACTCACCGGTCACCTTCATGACGGCCGTTGAGCTGGCGGGAGGATGGACCAATCCGTGGCTCATTTTCGACACTTATCTCAATGGTGTGACCGACCTCGTCTGCGATGAGGTTCTTCCTCGCTGGCGAGACCGTCTTGGTGCTGCAGACGTATTCACAAGGGGCCACGCTTGGGAGGTCGTCGAGCGCCTACGCATCGACGCATAGTTTGCCGCGCTGAGCGACAAACTACCGATTGACTCATGAGTTGCGGCCCCATTCCGAGGTCACTTAGCACCGATTTCACCGACACCTAAGCACCCGCTCAACCGGACAATATGCCGAGGTTTCGCGCCTGCGGGCGTCGGGGGGCTCAGGATGCGTAGGGTCAAGTTAGCCTTGACGATCATGTCTTTGTGCCAGTCGTCTGGGACTCAATAGACCCCTAGGGAGTGATCGTGGACCAAGACAGAATCTCTGAACACCCCAAAGACGAATCCGTCAGCTACCTCATCCGCCACAACGTCAAGCCGGACCGAATCCGCGACTTTGAGACATGGCTGAGTGGAATCGAGGCCGACATGGAGCCGTATCACGGCTATCAAGGGACCACTTTCCTGCGGCCTGGGTCCGGCAGCAGCGAATACGTTATCGTTGCTCGATTCGCCACTTACGAAGACCTTCGAAGGTGGGAGGGTTCTCCAGAACGTGCCGATTGGCTCGCGAAGCTGCCTCCGATGCTCTCGGGTAAATCGGAGTACACAACAGAGTCAGGATTGGAGAGCTGGTTTCAACTCCCGGGTCATCAGGTGGTGGTGCCGCCGCCGAAGTACAAGATGGCGTTGCTAATCACGTTGGCTATTTACCCCCTTCTTCTTATTGTGATACCTGGTCTCGGGTGGCTGCTTGGCGGCTTCCCTTACCTCGCGGCCCCAGTCGCGTTGAGCACCGAGTTCTTCACTAGAACCCTTGCCAACGTCGTCGTCCTTGTACCGCTCATGACGTGGCTTGCAATGCCTCAGCTCACCAAATTGTTACGCCGCTGGCTCTATCCAACTGGCTAGCCCAGGAGGATCAAAAAGAATCCGGAACCTGTCTTAGACAGCCACCCATCTCGATGATCCTCTGACGACCACAGAACACCACATGTGCCGTTGTGTGCGGCTACTCAGACAATGTGTAGCTGGCTCCAAGCTGACGAAGCAAGTCGAACAGGTCCGGTCCACCCCACTGTTCGGCAAATCGCCCGTCCTCGAACCGGATGGCATCCAGTAGTCCAACTGTCACTTGTATACCGGTCGGCGGGATACCAGCGAACTCGCCCGAATGCGTGCCCCGCATAGTGGAGCGAAATGCCACTCGATCACCTTCGGCGATCACCTCTTCAACAGTTACTGCAATATCGGGGAATGCTGATCGGAACCCGGCCAACCGTTCAATCTGACCGTCGAGGTCGACAGGGGGAAGAAGTGGAGACAGGTGACGCTTGAAATTCGGACTCAGAAACTTTCTGATGGCATCCAGGTTCGCCTCGTCCCAGACTTCGGTGATGTATTGGGCAAGGAGTTCCTTGTTCTCAGCTACCGACATTTCAACCTCCACACTCGAGTAGTAGCCCACGAACCTACCCGCCGA
>JAZFTN010000195.1:0-4048 GCA_036446715.1 Acidimicrobiia bacterium
CCCGTCCGGCTGATCATGTCGCGAATTCGACGGGTCTGAACTCCGCTCGCGGCGTTCTCGTCCTCGACGTAGCTTCGGCTATGCCTGCGTCCTCGGCCTTGCGACCAACGCCCAGCCCTCGCCGACTTCATCAACGGAACAACCGGACAGGACACTAGGGCGGGCTCTACTGATGTTCTTCGTCGGCATCGGCTTCGGCTTTTGTTCGATGCACAGTGCCATCAGGGTGTTCTGGTGGGGAATAGATCGAGTAGAGCTTGAGATCCTCCTCTCCGATGTTGACCACGTTGTGCCATAGACCGGCTGGAACGATGAGCGCCCAATCGTCCTCGACCTCATGGCTCTCGTCCACCGTGTCACTCGACGCGCCAAAATCGAGCCGTGCCCTCCCTTGTTCCAGTCGCAGGAACTGATCCAGATGTGAGTGGGCCTCCCAGCCGACTTCTCCGCCGGGAGGAATCGACATGACGGTGAGTTGGCTGTGTTCTCCCGTGTGAATCACCGTCCGAAAGTTGGTGTTGTCCTTGGTGATTCTCTCGATGTTCTCGACCCATCCGGGCATGACGTTCCTTTCGTAGGTTCTCCATTTATGAGCGGGAATTTGTGTTCCCGCCGGGACGATTCCCGACCTCATTCTCGGTGACCACACCTGCGCCGATGAACGGCACCATGACGATGACCGGTGCTATCAGCGAGATTGTGTCTATTCGGCGACCCTCAGCCACCCTGGGTCGGGGATGAGGACCCATCGGGACTCCCAAATGCGGTCCCTACCGGAGCAGCCGACTCGGGCTTTCCGGCCACGGTATTGAAGAGAGAGCGTCGGTCGGCGTCCGCCACCTCGGTGAGTTCTTGTCTCGCTTTCTCGACAGCTTGACGGAACGGTTCCGCCAGGGATTGCGCCTTATGCCTGGCTTCTTCCTGGCTGGTGTATCCAGAGACGTCCGGAACCAACATCACTGACCAGTAGCTGCCGATCTTGTCTACCTCGTTGACGAGAGCCGGATAATGGCTGTGCCCGACCCGCAATGTCGAAACCAGGCGACCATCGGGGGGAAGCGCCAGACCACAGAGTGTCCACGGTGCGATCAGGATGACGACCGGAGTGTCTTTGGCCGTGGCCGCACCAATGACCTCCACACTCATGCAGGGGTTGGAGGCGGGATCGTCTGCGAACACCTCCTGATGAACCTGCTCGAAATAGACCCTCACTTGGTCGGCGAATACTTCCACCGGGCTCACCCTTCGAACCTATGACGTGGGTTCGAAGCCGCCATAGGGACTTTCTACCCTATTTCGAGAGACCGCTTCCTCCTATTTTCGGATCAATTGGACCCTGCCCGCCGGCGCGGGCACCGGATTGGGAGACGGATATGCCTGCTGTCCTGGCCACCAGCGAAACGCTGGGTGAGAAGTTGGAAGTCCGGGGGGTCACACGTCGCACTTTTCTCGCCTTTTGCACGAGTCTGACAGCGACCCTTGCTCTACCGTCTGTCTTCTCCGAGCGCATCGCCCACGCCTTGGAGACCTCGGACAAGCCGACACTCATTTGGCTCGAGTTTCAGGACTGCGCCGGAAACACCGAGTCGTTCCTGCGCGCCCATGACCCGGGGGTGGCCGATCTCATCCTCGACATCCTCTCCCTCGATTACCACGAGACGATCATGGCTGCCGCCGGCACCCAAGCCGAGGCCGCCAAGAAGGCCGCCCTGGAGCCGGGTGGCCACATCCTGGTGGTAGAAGGCTCTGTCCCGACCGCCGACGGGGGTGTCTACTGCACGATCGCCGGGAGGACCGCACTCCAGCAGCTGGAGGAGGCGGCAGAAGGAGCGGCCGCAATAATCAACGTGGGGACCTGCTCGAGCTTTGGCGGGATTCCCGCAGCATCGCCCAATCCCACCGGTGCCAAAGGTGTGCCCGATGTTGTGAAAAACGTTCCGATCATCAATCTTCCGGGGTGCCCGATGAACGTGGACAACCTGTTGGGCACGATCGCCCACTATCTCACTTTCGGGGCGTTGCCCGCCACCGACGGTCAGGGGCGGCCGTTGTTCGCCTACGGACAGCGGATTCACGACAACTGTGAGCGGAGGGCCAATTTCGACGCGGGCCAGTTCGCCCTGGAATGGGGCGACGAAGGCCACCGCAAGGGTTGGTGTCTCTACAAGCTCGGGTGCAAAGGCCCGAGCACCTTCCACAACTGTCCATCGCAACGTTGGAACATGGGTACCAACTGGCCGATCGGCGCGGGACATGGGTGTGTGGGCTGCTCGGAAGCCGACTTCTGGGACACGATGTCGCCGTTCTACGAGCGTCTGCCCAAGCCTCCGGGATTCGGTGTCACCACCACGGCGGATCAGATCGGCTTGGGCGTCGTCGCAGCGACTGCCATCGGGTTCGGGGCGCATGGTGTGGCCAAGGTCATTCAGCACCGACGTGCCGACGGAAACTCGGAGGAACCCGTGCCAGAGACGACGGCCGATGACAAAGGGGGCGACGAGCAATGACCCGAATCGTTGTGGATCCGGTAACTCGAATCGAGGGACACCTGCGAGTGGAAGTCGAGGTCGATGGCGGATCGGTCACCGACGCCTGGTCGTCCTGCACCATGTGGCGCGGGATCGAGACAATCCTCAAAGGACGTGACCCCCGGGACGCGTGGTATTTCACCCAACGAATCTGCGGGGTTTGCACCACGGTTCACGCCCTGGCATCGGTGCGTGCGGTTGAGAATGCCCTTGGCATAGTGCCACCGCTCAATGCCCAGTTGATCAGGAATCTGATCGCCCTGAGTCAGTTCGTTCATGACCATGTCATCCACTTCTATCACCTGCACGCACTGGACTGGGTTGACGTGGTGTCGGCGCTCGATGCCGATCCGGCGGCCACGGCCGACCTGGCCTCGTCCATCTCGGACTACCCACGCTCGGGTGAGAGTCACTTTGCGGCGGTGCAGACCCGTTTTGCCAACTTCGTCGCTGGAGGCCGGTTGGGGCCTTTCGCCCAGGGTTACTGGGGTCATTCCGCCTACAAACTGCCGCCGGAGGCGAATCTGATGGCGGTGAGCCACTACCTGGACGCCCTCGACTTCCAGAGGGAGTACATCCGCATCCATGCGATTCTCGGAGGCAAGAACCCGCATCTCCAGACCTATCTGGTGGGCGGCATGGCGGTGCCGATCGATCTCAACAGCCAGAATGCGATCAATGCGGGCACGCTCCTCGAGTTGCGAAAACTTCTCGAAAGCGGGCTTCGCTTCGTCTCCCAGGTCTACATCCCCGATCTGCTGGCCGTGGCCTCCTTCTACACCGAGTGGGCATCCATCGGATCGGGGTTGGGCAACTACATGGCCTTTGGGGACTTCCCCACGGGAACCCAGAATCCCTCGGTGGATCCGGAGGCGCTCTACCTGCCGAGCGGTCTCATTCTCAACAACGATCTGTCGACGGTGGTGCCCCTCGACCCAGCCAAGATCACCGAGTATGTGGCCCACTCCTGGTTCAACTACGAGGAGGGCGATGATGTGCCGCTTCCGCCCTTTGAGGGGGAGACCTCGCCCAACTACACCGGGCCCGAGCCTCCTTATGAGTTCCTCGACACCGACAACAAATACAGCTGGCTGAAGTCTCCCCGGTATGGCGATATCCCGGTCGAGGTGGGCCCTCTGGCCCGAATGCTGGTCGCGTATGGATCGGGCCACACCCGGGTCAAGGAGCTGGTCGACTTCGTTCTCGGGACGCTGGGGGTCGGGGCAGAGGCGCTGTTCTCCACCCTTGGGCGCACCGCGGCCCGGGCAATCGAGGCGCAAGTGCTGGCAGAGCGGTCGCTCACGGTCCTTGATCAACTGTCGGAGAACATCAGGGGAGGAGACATCGCCATCCACAATGGGGAGCTGTGGGAACCGAGTTCATGGCCGGACACGGCGTCGGGCTTTGGAATGCACGAAGCCCCACGTGGCGCTCTGTCGCATTGGGTGACGATTGCCGACGGGGCCATCGATCACTATCAGATTGTTGTGCCCTCGACCTGGAACGCCGGGCCGAGAGAC
>JAZFTN010000196.1:0-31309 GCA_036446715.1 Acidimicrobiia bacterium
ACCTTGGCGGAGGCGCCTGATGGATTGTGCCTTCTGCGACTACGAGGGCCCTCGCCCCGAGGTTCACGCCCACCTCACCGATACCCACGGCGACGAGGTGCGCACATGGCAGACCGAAGGCTCGGGCCGGCGCTACTTCGAGTTGGCCTGCCCCGATTGTGATGATTCCTTTCGGCACCAGGTAAAGCCGCGATCACGTGATCCCAACTTCTTGGATGAATACTCTCGGGAGATCAGGATCGTGGCCTTTGACCAGTTCCTGTATCACCGTCAAATAGAGCACGAGGAGGAGTCGGAAAGTGGCTGAAGTCAATGGGTGCAACATCCCCGAAGATAGGTACTACTGGCCGGAGAAACATGTCTGGGTGTCTGTCGACGAGGGCGGTGTGGCCACCGTAGGCGTTACCGACGTCGCTCAGTTCCTGGCGAAGAAGATCATCTCGGCTCTGCCCAAGAAGGCCGGACGCGCCACCAAGAAGGGGAGAAGCCTGGGGACGATCGAAAGCGGAAAGTGGGTCGGCCCTGTGACGTCACCTCTGACCGGGGAGATCATCGAGACCAACCCCGCTCTCAGCTCCGACCCGAGCATCATCAACCAGGACCCTTACGGAGATGGCTGGTTCGTCCGGCTTCAGCCCTCTGATTGGGAGGGTGAATCGGTGGATCTGGCCACCGGCTCGGAAGGCGTTGAGGCTTATCGGGCCTTTCTCGATGAGGAGGGGATTTCCTGTCTGGACTGAGCTATAGGGGTTGTCATGTGCCCCCCGACCGCTGGTATGACCTCGAGGGTGACCTTTGGGTCAAGTTCGAGGATGAACTGGTGCGTCTGGGCATGACCGACGTCGCCCAGACCAGGATGGGGCGAATGGTCTCGATACTGATCAAAAAGCCCGGTCGGCATGTCAAGACCGGAGGCTCGGTTGCCACCGTCGAGAGTGCAAAATGGGTCGGCCCCATACACACACCCTTCTCGGGCGAGGTGGTCGAGACCAATACGGCAACCTTCTCTGAGGACATCCTCATCGCCAATCGCGATCCCTACGAAGCGGGATGGATCACATTGATCCGACCCGACGACCCCACCTCTCCTCATCGCCCGCTTCTTCAGGGCGAGGAAGCTTTCGACGCCTACATGGCGCGAATCGATGAGCTCGATGTCAGCTGTTTTCGGTGTGAGGACTGACATGACTGGTGAGTCGACGCTCCGAGTCATCGACTTCGGTCGGGTGAGCGGTTTGCGTTCTCAGACGCTGTGGCACGCCATTGCCCATGGTGTGTCGTCAGGCGCCCCACCCACACTGTCCTTCATGCAGCCCGGCGACCCCTACGTCTCCATCGGCTATCACCGAAGCATCAGCGAGCTCAACCCCCACAACGAGCTGCCGGTATATCGCCGTATGGTCGGCGGCGGCCCCGTATATGTCGACGATGGCCAATACTTCTTCCAGATCGTGGTCCCGTTGGCAATGGCCCCCGCACGCCGGGGCGATGCGATCAGGGCTCTTCTCGAGCCGGCAGTCGAAGCCTTCAACGATGTCGGCATATCTGCCTCGCTCGACGAGAGAAATGAGGTCGTTCTAGGCGATCGCAAGATCTGTGGCCACGCTGCCGGCCAGATTTCCGGGTCGGTGGTTGTCGTCGGCAATCTGATCACCCGTTTCGATCACGGTGCGGCAGCGTCGATCGTCAGGGCGCCAAGTGATGTGGCCCGTGACGAGTTTCTCGCCCAGATGAAACGCTATGTCCTGGCCACGCCTGCCGATCCGGGGCTCTTTCTCGAAGCTGCCGGCCGCCGGTATGGCGAGAAGTTGGGGCTTGCCCCTGAGCCGGGGACGCTCACGGATGAGGAACAGGCTCAACTCAACATTTTCGACACCCTTTTTGTCGATCCAGAATGGGTCGATGCGTCGCCGGCACGTGAGAACGGGATGTGGAGAGCCAAGGTCAAGTCCGGGGTCTGGGTGGGCTCGGCCGCATCCGACGGCCACCGGGTGACCGCAAGTTTTTACGACGACGAAATCAAAGAGGTTCGGGTCGAGGGCCCCGACGAGACCTTCGAGGAGATGGACCAATTGCTGGCTGCTCTAGCAGCCGACCCGCCGATCTAGTGTCGAGAGGAACGAGATGACTTCACAGATGATCAAAGGCTTCGAGGTCCGCATGGATCGTCTTTATGACCTCGTGCACCACATGTGGATAGACCTCCTTGCTGACGAGCGTGTTCGCATCGGGATGGATTCCCTGGGTGTGGAGACCTCGGGGACGCTCGCCCATCTTTCAGCAGTTGGCGTCGGGACCGTCGTCTCCCAGGGAGAGCCCTTCGGGTCATTGGAGGCAGAGAAATATGTGGGGCCTCTGGTGGCTCCACTCTCGGGGACGATCGTCGCAGTGAACGATGAGGTGTTCTCCGACCCGGGGAGAGTGGAGTCCGATCCTTACGAATCGGGCTGGATGATCGAGATGGAGACAACCGACCTGGCAGCAGAACGGGGAGGGCTGATCGAGGGCGAGGATGTCATCGCCACACGATTTGCCCAAAAGGTGACCGAGTACAGACTCGAGGGGGTGCTCGCCGAGTGACCCTCACACCGACCCGCGACTCGTTCGAGATTCGTCGTG
This sequence comes from Acidimicrobiia bacterium, assembly GCA_036446715.1. GTDB lineage: Bacteria > Actinomycetota > Acidimicrobiia > Spongiisociales > ZC4RG35 > SZUA-217. The sequence goes on from JAZFTN010000196.1 coordinate 2,620, forward strand.
AGAATTTCGATGACGTTATCGAATTCTATGCGCCCGGGCTCAAGCGATGGGAGACGAGCGAATGGAAGCCGACCAACGCCCGCAGATTCCTCCCCATCTCGGTAACCGGCGACGCTTGCGCTCTTCAGTGCGACCACTGTCAGGCCAATGTGCTCAAAGGGATGATCTCGGCCAAGGCAGGAAAGGATCTGTATGAGATCGCCCATCGGCTTTGGGAAAGTGGGACCGACGGAATTCTGGTCTCGGGTGGCTCCAAAAGAGACGGTGGCGTACCCCTGAACAAGCACATGGAGGCCATCGCCCGGATCAAACGGGACCTCCCCATGCGGATCATCGTCCACACCGGGGTTGTCTACCCCGATGTCGCCGAGGGTCTCGCCGCTGCGGGGGTCGACGGTGTGATGCTCGACATCATGGGTGCCGATGAGACCATCCGCGACGTTTACCACCTCGATCTGACCACCGCCGACTTCGACCGATCCCTGGCACTACTTGCCGCGCAGGACCTGACGATCATCCCCCACATCGTCATCGGTCTCCACTTTGGGAAGTTTCTCGGTGAGCACACCGCGCTGGAGATGATCGCCAAGTACCCGGTTTCGACTCTGATCCTGGTGGTGCTGATGCCGCTCACAGGAACGCCGATGGCAGGTGTCGCTCCGCCACCGGTCTCCGAGGTCACCGAGTTCTTCGCTCTTTCTCGAGAGACGATGCCTGACACCAAGATCAACCTCGGCTGTGGTCGGCCCATGGGGGAGATGAAGAAGGAGCTCGACTGGGGAGCAATCGACAACGGGTTCAACGGCATCGCCTACCCGGCCGAAGGAGCCATCACCTACGCCCAATCCCGGGGCTTGACCCCGAAGTTGTACGAGTACTGCTGCTCACTCACATGGGCCGGAGATGGGTACCAGGAGGTCTCGATCGCATGAGCTGGCGATATCTGATGGATGACTCGGTGGGTGGCGCCGAAGGTCTTGCTTTGGATGAAGCCCTGGCGGCGAGTCACACCCGCGATGGGGATCCGACTCCAATCACGCTGCGGCTCTACACCTACCGCGATCATGTCGCCCTTTGCGGTCGTTTCCAGCATCTCGAAGCCGAGATCGATGTCAATGCCTGTCGGCAAACGGGGACCGAGTTCAATCGTCGCCCCACCGGGGGTGGCGCCATCGTCATGGGCGAGGGTCAGTTGGGTGTTGCCCTGTGCGCACCTGCGCCGGTCGAGCAGAGCCCGAAGGCGATCCTCCTCGAATACTCCGAGGGAATCGTTGCCGGCCTCGCCCGAATCGGAGTCGAAGCGTCGTTCGGCGGCAAGAACGACCTGAAGGTCGATGGTCGCAAGATCGCCGGTCTCGGTCTCTTTCTCGACGGGAACGGCGGGCTCCTCTTTCACTCCAGCATTCTCGCCGACCTCGATACGCGGTTCATGCTCGACGTTCTCGATATCCCCGTTGCCAAGCTGGGCGACGCCGCCGTTGACGCCGTAGAGCGCCGTGTCACAACTGTGACCCGGGAGACCGGTCGGGAGTGGACCGGTAAGTCGCTTCGTGACGTGATAGTAGAGGGTTTCGCCGAGGCGATGGGAGTTGAGATGGCCGACCGCCAGCCCACCGATTTGGAGTCGGAGCGAGCCGCCGGGCTCCTCGAGTCGAAGTACCAGACCGATGATTGGATTTTCCAGCGAAGCCCGACGTCCGATTCCACCGGGAGCGCCATGATCAAGACTCCCGGGGGTTTGGTCAGGGTCTATCTGGCCATGAGTGGAGACACCGTCAAGAGCGCCCTTTTCGCGGGGGATTTCAACCAACTTCCAGCGGCTCTGTCGGAGTTCGAGAGCCGGCTCAAGTGGTCACGTCTCGATGAGCAGGCGCTGGATCGTCTGGCCGCCGACGCGATGCCTGACGGTTCCGGTCTCGGTGTGGACAACGCAGATCTCGTGAAGGTGGTCCTTGATGCCGGGCGTCGGGCGAAGGCGGTAGCGGTTGCCGCTCTGTCCCGTAGCGGGTCGTGCTATTTCCCCGAATCAAGAGACGGAGGAGAGGAATCTCGATGACCACCCTCGAACAAAGAAACCTCCTTCCTCTCGCGGAGGCCGAGGAGAAGCGCGTAAGCCCCGACTGGGTCCGGATTTCAATGGCCAGTGCCTTTGCTCTGAGGATGAAGTCCGGCAAGTTCACCCGCCCATTCGACTTCGGCGGGATCAATCTCCTGCTCAATTACACGTCGGGTTGTCGCTCGGACTGCTCTTACTGTGGTCTGGCCAGGACCAGGCCCGGTGACTACGAGGACAAATCCTTCATCAGAGTGGAATGGCCTCTGGTCGAGACAGATGAGTTGATCGACCGGATGGCCCGGTATGAGGACAAGCTCACCCGCCTGTGCATCTCCATGGTCACTCACGGTCGGGCGTTCCCCGACACCGTGGAGATCACCAAGCGGATAAGGGCAAAGGTGGACACACCACTGTCGATTCTGGTGGCGCCTCCGACTCTGAACAGGGGTCGTCTCGAGGCGTTCAAAGATGCAGGGGTGGACATGATCGGCATCGGGCTCGACGCGGTCACCGAGGACTTGTTCCGCACCCACCGCACCGACGTTCCTTCGGGGGGCGGGTTGAGTTGGGAGAAGTATTGGGAAGTCGTGAACGACTCCCGCGACTTGTTTGGGCCGTGGAAGGTGAACTGCCACACACTGGTCGGGCTGGGGGAGACCGACGAGGACATGATCGACATGTTCACCCGTCTCACCGAGCGACAGGTCTTCTCCTACCTGTTCTGCTTCAACCCCGAGCCCGATTCACGTCTTGGTGACCGGGAAAAGGCCCCCTTGCATCGATGGCGTCGCATCCAGCTGGCCCGGTTCCTGATCGAAGACGAGGGTTTCGTCAGAGACCGTTTCGAGTTCGATTTGGAAGGGAGCATGACCCGCATCCACGGGATTGAGTCCGTGGACGAAGATCTCGTGGAGAAGGCCATCGGCACTGGCATCCCGTTCATGACCAACGGGTGTCCCGGCCCGGAGGGTGAGCCCGGATGCACCAGGCCTTTTGGCTCTTACTCCCCGTCCGAGCCGATACGGGACTATCCATGGCTCCCGACGGAGAGCGATCTGACCCAGATCCGTGACGAGATGCGGCTCTGGGAGGTGTACTCCACATAGGAGCAGTCATGAGCAGTGAGTTCATCGATGTCAACGGGATCAGTCTGCACTACATCGATCATGGTGGTAGAGGACCGATCCTCGTGATGACCCATGGGTTGACTGCCAACGCTCACAGCTTCGACGGATTGGCGAAGGCACTCGGCGACGACGTCCGGCTCATCGCGGTGGATCTGCGGGGACGCGGGCTGAGTGACAAGCCGGATACCGGTTATTCAATGGAGGGCCACGCAGCCGACGTCCTCGGGCTCCTTGATCATTTGGGGCTTGACCGGGCGTTCATCGGCGGACACTCGTTCGGCGGGCTTCTCACCTATCACATAGCCGCCCATCACCCGGAGCGTGTCAGGCGCTGCGTTGTCATGGATGCGCCGATCGACGTGGATGAGGCGATCCTGGAGCAGATCAAGCCGGCGCTGGATCGACTCGGTCGGGTTCTTCCGTCATGGGATGCCTATCTGGCCGCGGTCAAAGAGCAGCCGTATTACGACGGCTGGTGGGATCCCCAGATCGAGAGCTACTACCGCGCCGACATCCAGGAGAACAAAGACGGGACGGTCCAGTCACGCTCCAATCCGGCTCACATCACCGAAGCCATCACGAGGGCGATCGGGATCCCCTGGAGCGAGTATCTCGGCCGTATCGAGGTCCCGTTGCTGTTGATACGCGCGACACGGCCGTACGGGCCACCTGGATATCCGCCACTGCTTTCCGCCCACCAGGCTCAGATCGTGCTGGCGGCTCTTCCCGATGGGAGATTGATCGAGATCGATGGGAACCACATGACCTTTCTCTTCGGCGAGGAGATAAGACAGTCAGCCAGGGAAATAGTGAAGTTTCTCAACGAGGCGCCATCTCTGAACTGAAGGCATTTTCGGCGGTCATCCATCGATGAACCGAATCAGGGTTGTTCGCCTGGCCGGTCGGCTAACCGTGCGTTGCTTGCTGCCGCTTCCAGATTGGCTTTGATCCACTCAGGGTCTAGAGGCACGGGCTCGAAGGTGTCTTTGGTCCACATGATCCTCGGTGTGGTGAAGAACTCGCCTCCGTATACATGAATCGTGCCGGTCCAATCCCGGGTCGGGTTTCTCACCGAATGGACCACTTCCGAGCCGAGAGCGACCACGTCGTTCTCGAGAAGGGTCTTGCCGGTATGGGGCTCGATGCGTCCATCCTGAAGATGGCGGTAGAACTGGTTGTCTTCCGGTCCGCCGTAGACGCCGATGATCGCCCACATGTTGTGGTCGTGGGCGAACAAGTCCGCGTTGGGCGGCCACACGATATGAAGGACGGTGAGTTCGTCCGACCGATGCCAGATCGTCATCATCGGACTCTCAGACCACGGGCGAACCTCGGCTTCTATTGCCGCAGGTGTTGAGGCAGCAAGGTCAACGATGTCTCGAACCGCACTATGTGCCCCTTCCCCGGACCGCACCGCAGCCAGGCAGTCGGCAACCAACAGATCCTTGGCGAACGTGACCCTCACAAGTTGTCTCCTCGCACAGGACAACGGTTGGGCATGTACCGCCTACATCCGCTTCGGAGAGCGTCAGTGGCGGCTAGGAAATCAGTGAATGTCCGGTCTCGGCGGTTGACGGAATTACCACTACCGAAATAGGGTTGTTTCATTGACCGAGCTCGGAAAGGCCTCCCTATGTCAATTGCCATCTTCCACGAGCACCCCAAATGGAACGCGCCGCTGTTTGGCGAATTGGATCGACGTGGTCTCAAATGGTCCTCGATCGACGCATCCGGCCTCGACTTCGATCCAACGCTGGTTGATGATTGGGAGGTCTTGGTCAATCGCATGAGTCCTTCGGCGTGGACGAGGGGTCACCTTGCTGCGATGCTCCAGACCCCGGAGTTTCTGCATAACGTCGAGTCGGCCGGAATTCCTGTCATCAACGGCTCGAAGTCATTTGAGTTCGAGCTGTCGAAGAGGAAGCAGTTGGACTTGCTCAGATGTGAACGGGTGCGTCATCCCGAGGGGCGCCCTGTCTTGAACACAGGCGAGATCCTCGGGGCAGCCATCGACCTGACTTTCCCGGTTTTGGTTAAGCCCAACGTTGGTGGCAGCGGTGCTGGGATCACCGAGCATCAGACGATGCAGGAGCTATCCGCAGCGGTGGAGGCAGGGCTGCTCGATGATCTCGGCCCCGATGGCACGGGCCTGGTACAGGAGAAGCTCCCAGCCCGAGCTGACTCGATAGTGAGAGTCGAGATCCTCGGAGGGAAGTTCCTTTACGCGATAAAGCTGCAATTGCAACCCGGCTCGTTCAACCTGTGTCCGGCCGACTACTGCGATCCAGCCCAGAGCAACGCCGATGTGAGCGACCTGGTTAGCGGCTACGTGCCGCCGGCTCACCTTATCGAAGAGGCCGCCCGCATAATCGGGGCGACCGACGCCGATCTGGGTGGCGTGGAGTATCTGGTGAACGACCTCGATGGCGAGGCGTACTTCTACGACATCAACGCTCTATCGAACTTCGTGGCGGATGCGCCCAATGTGGTCGGTTTCGACCCGTTTGTTCACTTGGTTGATTTCATTGAAGATCGTGCAAGGCGGCAAGTCCTGGTCTGATCCCCGCGTGCTGAATTCACCCGGGCCGGACTCTCTTCAGTTCCTGCCAACGGACCACCAACGCTGAGTGCCAGGCGGTCTCAGTCATAAATGACTGCTGAGTTGCGTCCACGGACGTGGTGTATGGGGGCTCCCATTTGAGGATGTTTCCCGTTAGGTAATCACCGCGTCAGCCTTACAGGTATGTGTAAGCGACCGTAAGGAGAACACGGTGATCAACCGGAGCATGGACGCATTGGTGTGGCCTCGCTTAGGGGTTTGGGTTATTGGAGGATCGAACTCCAGGTGCCGGAAGGAGCGACGAGGGCGTTCATGATGGTGTTGTTCCACTGGCCCCGCGGATAGCGCTCGTTCAGTCCGAACCAGTAGGCAAACTCGTCGCGTGTTTTGTCGAGGCGAGGCTCGTAGTGGCTATCGACCCATTCGAGGAGACCTTCGAAACGGCTATCGTCTCCGACCTCGCGAGCCAGCCACGTTCCTCGACATGTCGAGGGAATGTCTTCGAAGTCGGTCTCCGGTGTGAGACCGACGTGTATCCCGTTTGGGCCTTCGATCAGAAACCGGTCTATGAACTCGTTCCAGACCTCATGGGCAGTGTCGGGGTCAAAGGGCAGCAGATACTGGACCATCAGCGTCCAAGGCGCAGCAACGTGTGGGGCGTGGTCGATCATCAAGCCGATGTCGCGGTACATGAGGATTCGATCGACTCGATCATCGACACGCACCACAGCATCCGGAAGAAAAGACTGGTACCACTCGGCGAACACTGGCCATGAGTCCGATCCGTAGACCTTGTCGTGGAGTCTCAGACCGAGACCCGTCTCAGCCAGTCACAGAGGCCAAAGCTTGTGGATCTCACAACACAGACCTTGGGGTCGTCCTTCGAGAGCAGACGAGAAGTCCTCGGTCACGATCGTGTTGATCTCGCTGTGGCTGTACCGAAACCTCAACTCGTCGTCGTAGACGATGTCGATCGGCTGGGTCGGGTCCCGCTGTGGATCAAGGAGCGCCCGTAGGCCCAGCACGAAGTTGAAGAACCCCTTGTAGTAGATGGCACCCTGGGCATCGATTGGGTTCGACTCGAACCCAACCCCCTGCGCTCCGTTGGATGCCCATCCCGGAGTGTCGTACGACCCCCACACCTCGCCAGGAATCAGCAGGCCCCGCCATCCTCTCGGATAGTCTGCCCGCTGCGGATCGGGGCCCTTCTGCTCTACCCACTCATTGAAACCGTGGTACAGGCGGAGACGGTCACAAGCACCGTCCAGGGCGTCCACGCCACCGACCAGGTCGAGAGTTCCAGAACGGGTCGCCAGGACAACGGTTATCGCCATTCCGATGGCGTCGAACCGATACCAGTTGTTGGTCGGCACCCCCGACATGTTGTCCCAAGCGGCAGCGGGAACACCCGAACTCGACCAATCATCGTCATCAAGAGCAAGTTTCCGCTCCAGATAGCGGATCCAACCCCTTCCCCGTTCCTCCAATGACGGCAGGCCCATTACCCACGAACCCTACTCACAGGGCGAAACCCGACACGCCGCTGCGATCGTTGACGAGTCTCTTGGTCGGGTCTGATGGACCCCGAACTTCATCTCTGAGGGGAAGCGGAGGTTGCTGACCAACTCCTTCGGCGATCAGTCGGATGTGACCAGGAGAACCTGATCGTGCACGCGTGCGCGTTCGTCTACTTTGATCGCGATGGGGTCGCCCGCCTTTGCCGACTCGACCGTCTCATGCTCGATTTGGATCGAGTTGACGGCCTGAGTGAAGTCCGACGTGTGCCCGAGGATGTGAACTGTGTCGCCTAATTTGAGCTCGCCGGACAATTCGATGCCTGCAACTTCCAGCTTTCCGTAGTAGTGGGTGACAGTTCCGACAGGGTGCTCGGCCATAGTTGCCTCTTCTCGCTGTGGAGGATTCCAAGTATTGCAGCTCGTATGTGATCTGTCGTTGAGAGCCGTGGCTGGCCCACCTAGATCCTGCGACTTGAACGCCGTGTCTGGCGGCCGTGATTTCGGATTGTTGCTGCCGATGCCATTACCAAGACAAATCAACTCTTCGAGTCTTCGACCCGGCTTTCCAACGGCAGTCCTCGGCGCCCAGAAGTCGCTGACAACGGGCCCCCTACCTGTGTCGTCTATCTGGATTCTGGGTTGATGATGAGGCAGGTGGCTGTTGCTCGTGCGAGAGCTTTGTCTGAGGGGTCGAGAAGGGTGGCCTCGGAGACGGCAACCGTTCTTCCAATAGACACGACCCGTCCAACGCAGCGAACTTCGCCGGTTCTGGCGGTGAGGGGGCGCAGGTAACTGACTGCAAGATTGAGTGTGGCGTAGCCAACCCCGGCCGGGAGCTGTGACTGGACAGCGCAGCCGGTCGCCGAGTCCAACAGGGTGGCGGCGAGTCCTCCGTGAGCTGTTCCGTATGGGTTGTAGTGGAATCCGTCCGGCGTGCAACTGATCTCAACAAATCCCTCGCCGAAGTCGGTGAGCCTGAAGGCGAGCGTTGACGCCATCGGCGGGGCCAATTCCCCATTAGCCCATGCTTCTAGATACTGCTGACCGGACAAAGATCTCGCCGATTCGGCGAGTTGCCCGGGCTCTAACCATTCGTGTGATCTCGCAACAGAACTCATCTCCGCCACAGGTACTCCTTCGCCCAAGGTGGTGTAGGAGGATTTCTACACGATCCGACCAACACAAGAGTCGGGTCACACGGGACAGTTCAGACCGTCGCTGCCAATGCCATAGCTTGCTCAGTGGTCATGCGCCGCCCGGCTTCGATCGCTTCTTGGATGCCTGTCCGTGAGTCGTTCATCAGCGTCGTCACATCCTCGTATTGGTTCTGCTCCACGTCAGCGATCGTGGCCCCGGTGCGTAGCTTCAGCGTTTTAGCGGCCCCAAGCATCAAGGCCGCGCGGTTCTCGTCCCCTTCGGAGATTGTGATCGCAACGTTGAGGTAGAGACTCAGGACCACTGCAGCCAGATCTCGGGTGGTGACAAAAAGCGGTATGGCCATGTCGACGTACTGTCGGGCTCCGTCAGAGTTTCCAAGCAGGTAGTGCGTCTGAGCAAGCATGAATCGTGTCCAACCGAGGTCGAACGGAGAATCGAGAAGTTCGAATTCAGCGGCAGCGCGCTCCGCATGGGGAATCGTGTCCTCATAGTCCTTCGCCATCGTGGCGACGAAACAAAAACCCCAATACGCTCTCCCAATTCCTAGTCGATCGTCGATATCTTCTGCGATCGAAGGGGACTCGGTCAGATAGTCGATTGCCTGGCCAGTAGCTCCCATGTATGTGACTGGAAAAGAGAGGTTGTAAAGGGCATTGGCTATCTGAGTTGGGTCGCCATGCATTCGCAGCAGCACCAGCGCCTCTTGGTACGGCCCTCTCGCCGCTCCCCAGTCTCCCTTCCAATATGCGACGCCGCCTTGAGCCTCCAGGGCCATGGCCCGGGACCAGGGTTCGCCGCCCTCGAGGGTAAGCACCTTGCCGATGCGCCCCTCGGCGTCGACGAGGTGACCTCGGGCTTGCCAGAAGCGCCAGAGATTCCCCACCATCTCGAGAGCCAGGTCGGCGTTCTCATTGTCAATCGCCCATTCCAGGGCAGCCGTCATGTTGTCGTGTTCTATTGCCAACACATCGAGCAGTGACGCCCCTTCACTCGTGAGCAGATTGGGGGGCGAAGCCCCTGGCTAGTCCTGCGAACACCGAACTGTGACGTCGGCGGATCTCTGTTTCCGTACCACGGGCCCTCAGAGCCTCGTGAACGAACTCACGAACCACCACGAGCATCTGGTACCGAGGCTCGCCTCCGGTAGAGGTGGGACGCATGAGGCTGCTGTCGACGAGCGTCCCCAGAGCGTCCAGAATTCCGGCGCCGAGATCGTCGGAGGGTCCGCAGATTTCTTCTATGTGGTTAAGGGTTGCTCCGCCCATGAACACCGAGCAACGCTCGAAGAGAATCCGGGCGAGCTCGTCGAGAGGTCGTAGCTCCATCCGATGGCGTTGGACATGGTCTGTTGTCGCGTCGGAAGATCAGTCGCTGTGCTGGCGAGGAGTCGGTTGTTGAGACGCTCCAGGATGGCCTCGGGTGTGAGCAGTTTGACACGTGATGCCGCTAGTTCGATCGCGAGAGGCAGGCCCTCCAGTCGCCTTGTCAGTTCCGTGATCGCTTGAGCGTTTTCTGGCGAGCCGCAGCACACACCGCTGCGTATGAGCGGCTAGCCGGCGGAAGGTCGACCGAGCGCCCCCGCGGCGAGTGTGACCCATCCGATAACGGTTGCGAGGAGGCCTATTTCCAATAGACGTTCATCAATCCCTGAAAGCACAGCTCCCAGAGGAATAGAAACGATGAACAGCCATGCCAGCAGTCCTGGGGCGAAGCTGTACTTGGGCAAAAGCTGATTCCGGCGAACGTCACCTCCGACGAGGAAGAGCAGAACCACTATCGAGAGCATGGTGACAAGGGCTGCGGGTCCGAAAAGCCCGTCGTCGCCTTCCATGACGTAAGCCACTCCGGCGGTCCCGCCTCCAATGAGAGCCACCCACCCAAGAACGACGAGAACTCGAGCGAACCTGTTGACCCGACCCTTCAGGGCGTAGACGAGCAGGAGAATCGATAGGCCGAACCAGACGAGAGCAAATTCGAACCAGTAGTCAGGCTGGTCGCCTGTGACCAGAATCACCACACTCTTGTAGGCCCACATTGCTGCACCGACAAGTGCCGTCAATCCACCCCACAGAAGTAGGCGCTTGCTGCGATGAGATGACACCTTTCCACCGTACCGATCCGAGGGGTGGTCTGTCCGTTCGACCGTCTGTCAGATCGGAGCCTCGAGAAACCAGGTGCTCATTTCACCTTTTCCCTTGATGTCGATCGTGCCCCGAGGTTCGAGCACATACTTGCCTCGAAGTCTGGAGAAGGTCCCTTCGGCCACCTGAATCCGCCCCGGTTCTCCCGAGGACTCCATTCTCGATGCCACGTTTATGGTGTCTCCCCAGAGGTCGTAGGAGAACTTGGTGGTGCCGATGACGGCACCAACTGCGCTCCCCGAGTTGACTCCGATCCTGACACGCAGCTTGATGCCGACGTCGGAGACCCGACTGTTCATCCAGTCCCGCATCTCTAGCGCCGTTTGGGCAATCGCATCGCAGTGGTCGTCACGGGGAATGGGTGCCCCGGCGACGGCCATGTACCCATCGCCCATGGTCTTGATCTTCTCGACACCGTGGCTGGCGGCGATGCGATCGAAGGCGGTGAAGACCTCGTTGAGGATGTCAACTGCGTCGGCCGGATCGATACGCGCCGACAGCGGAGTGAAACCGACGATATCGGCGAAGAGGGCAGTGATCTGGTCAAACTTTTGGGCGATGGTCTTACCAGGCTGGGCCTTCAATTGCTTGGCGATCTCAGCCGGCAGGACGTTGAGAAGAAGTCGCTCGGCTCTAGCGTTCTCGTTGCGAAGCTGAGTCTCCAGCCGCCGTCGTTCGGTGATGTCTATGAAGGTGAGCACGGAGCCGATAGGTTCTCCATCTTGTTCCATCGGGTATGACCAGTACTCGGCCTGGAAACTGGACCCATCGGCTCTCCACATCACCTCGTTGTCGACGTGGACCCCTTTTCCCTCTCTGAATGCCAGATAGATCTGGCATTCCTCCATTGGGTAGGGGTCACCGTTGGGGAGGGTGTGATGGACCAGCTCGTGCATGATCCGTCCGAGCAGGTCGGTGTCGCTGTCGAACCCGAGGATGCGCAGAGAGGCGGGGTTGGCGAAGGTGCAGTTGCCGTCGAGATCAACCCCGTATATGCCCTCACCGGTCGAGTTCAACAGCAGCCTGGTGCGCTCTTCACTCTCACGGAGACGCTTTTCCGCCCTTCTTCGTTTGGTGATGTCGATGAAGGTGAGGACGGAGCCGACCAGTTCCCCATCTTGTTCCATCGGGTACGACCAGTACTCGGCCTGGAAACTGGACCCATCGGCTCTCCACATCACTTCGTTATCGACATGGACGCCTTTCCCCTCTCTGAAAGCCAAATAGATCTGGCATTCGGCCATCGGGTAGGGGTCACCGTTGGGGAGAGTGTGGTGGACCAGCTCGTGCATTTTCCGGCCGAGCAGGTCGGTGTCGCTGTCGAACCCGAGGATGCGCAGAGAGGCGGGGTTGGCAAAAGTACAGTTGCCATCGAGATCCACCCCGTAGATCCCCTCCCCGGTCGAATTCAGCAACAGCTGGGCAACTTTGCCAGGATCATCTAGAGGTCTGGTCAATTCGGTCCTTTTGGGCGAACGATTCTAACTGTCCTTGCAGGCCGAAAAAACCGGCGATTCAGATGCATACCCCGGCGCAGCGGCTCAGATCAAGGCGGCGGTCGCTTCATCGGTTGTCATCACGCCGCTGGCGATGTAGCCGAAGTTCACCAGGGCGGCCTGATAGCCGTCCCCGAGTTCGGGATGCCGGGCCGCCGCGGTGGCGTCCTTGACCACGACAACTTCGAAGCCATCTTCCGTTAGCTGGCGCAGGTGCGCTTCGACGCACAAATTGGCCGACATGCCGGCAAGGACTACCCGATCTACTCTTCTCTTTCGAAGCTGGAGCGCAAGATCGTTCGTCTCCGGTCCGTACACCTTGTGGGGGCTTGTCACGATCGTCTCGCCATCGGCGATGTACTTTCCCAGCGGATCCACCCAATCGGCTCCCGAGCCTTCGAATCCTTCCAACGAGAGTGCATCGGTGCGGTCGAACATGTTGATCTCATGCATCAGGTTCTCGAGCGTCCCACCGAACTGCCAGCCGTGGTCCGTCGGGAAGTAGTAGTGCGGTGACACAAAGACCGGGTAGCCGGATGCCTTTGCTGCCTGAAACAACCGCTCCAGGTTCTCCACCGTCCGATTCTCTGTGACGCTGTCGCCGACCAACCCCCAGGTAACCCCATCAGGGCTCAAGAAGTCGTTCTGCGGATCGGTTATCACAACCGCGGTGTTGTTGGTGTTGAAGTCCATCTCATCTCCTTGTTCGGCCCATTTCGGGCATCACCTTCGACGTGTCACTTCGGCCAAGCCGAGGATAGGCCGGCTATCCGTGAATGACCCACCAAATGTCACTGAACCGTCGATTCGCGATCGTCGGTGTGGAACAGCCGATTTGAAGGCAGGCTTCGGGTTCGCTCGATACGAGATCAGGAGCTATCGCCCATAAGAAAGGGCCACGGTGCCGGCGTGGGTATGAGGCGCCGAAGTCAAGAAGGAGCCCATCTCGCCTAGAACTTCTGCAACCGTGTCCGCTGCAGCCTGGTAGTCCGCTTCGCTGTCGTAGGCAGCGACCACCATTCCTTCCCCTTCCCCCGTGCGAACAAGGTCGGCGAACATGAATCCGTCTATCGCCTCGACACGCTGCCTCACCGATTCGGCCCAATTCACCAAGTCGTCAAATCTGCCTTCGTCGAAGTGAATGCGAGTCATTCGATAAAACACTGTTCCTCCTTGTGTGCTAGCCCCGGCCTCGATTCGACCCTACGCCACAGCGGATCAGCGCGCGACCGCTCAAAGCTGTGGTTGCCTCACATCGAGACTCTTGTCCTGTGAAAGGGATCTCCCATACGCACGAGCTGCAGACGCAATATTCAGCAGTGCCAAGAGGGTTCATTCCGAATCCAAGGAGATGTATGCCACGCCGGAACCGGGTTGATCCGTGGGGCGACATCCACGCTGTCTCACCACGTGGGCTATTCACCGGGAACCGTGGCTGTCTGGTTGATGACGCCGGTTCAAACCTCCGGTAGTTCCGCCCATATATGGGCGGAACTACCTCGAGAAGAATGGATCGCCATCAGAAAGAGCAACGTCCGTTTTGTCGTCGACATCGGCGTCAGGTTATCGGCGATAGTGCTCGATTCATCGCCGAAAGACTCCCTGTCGGCCACCGAAAGTCCTGCGGACAATGGCCATTCTGCCCTGTCGCCAGCGGACAGATCGACCGAGGATAGGGAAGAGCGGCGAGCCAGTTGCCGCGAAGATTCTCAACCAAGGAAAAGAAACATGAAGCGTCTATTGGTGCTGGGAGCCGGCACCGCTGGGACGATGGTCGTCAACAAGCTCCGCCCCCTTCTCTCCGAAGAGGAATGGGCTTTGACCGTGGTCGACCAGGAGGCCACCCACCATTATCAGCCCGGATTCCTATTCATCCCGTTTGGCACCTACACCCCCGACGAGGTGACAAAGCCAAAAGAGAGGTTCATCCCCGAGGGGGTCGACCTGGTCATGGGCGAGATCGACAAGATCGAGGCCGAGGCCAACCAAGTGCGTTTGGTGGACGGAACCGTTCTCCCATACGACTACCTGGTGATCGCCACCGGAACAACACCGAGACCCGATCAGACCCCGGGCATGGATGGCGATGAGTGGAGAGAGAGCGTCTTCGATTTCTACTCGTACGAAGGCGCCACGGCCCTCGCCGACAAGCTTCGGGATTGGGACGGTGGGCGTCTCGTGGTGCACATCACCGAAATGCCGATCAAGTGCCCCGTTGCACCACTCGAGTTCGTTTTTCTCGCCGATTCCTTCTTCAAGGACAAGGAGATGCGGGACCGGGTGGAGATCACATATGTGACTCCTCTCGACGGAGCGTTCACCAAGCCGGTGGCCTCACGGCACCTGGGCGGGATGCTCGACGAGCGCAAGATCGAAGTTGAGACCGACTTCTACATCGAGAGCGTCGACAACGAGAACAAGACAATTGTCTCCTACGACGAGAGGGAGATCCCCTTTGACCTGCTGGTGACGGTGCCCCTGAACATGGGCGCCGACTTCGTCGCTCGCAGTGGTCTCGGCGACGAGCTCAACTATGTGCCCGTCGACCACGGCACTTTCCTCTCCAGGAAGTTTGACAACATCTTCGCCCTCGGTGACGCAGCAGACCTGCCCACGTCGAAGGCGGGGTCGGTGGCCCATTTTGCGGTGGACATGTTCGCCAAGAACTTCCTCCAGCACATAAGAGGCCTGGAGATGACCCACCTATTCGATGGGCATGCCAACTGCTTCATCGAGTCCGGAGACGGCAAGGCGCTGCTTATCGACTTCAACTACGACACTCAGCCACTCCCCGGCAAGTACCCGATTCCGGGAATTGGCCCCTTCTCACTATTGGAGGAGACCGAGATCAACCACTTCGGGAAGCTGATGTTCAAGTGGGTCTACTGGAACGCCTTGCTGCCGGGTCGTGAGATCCCACTGCCGGCTCTCATGTCGATGGCCGGGAAGAAGGAGGTGGAGGGATGACCGTTTTAGCAACACCCGACGTAGAGCGGAGGCTCGACCAACTGACAGACCTCGTTGAGTATCTGGTGGAGGAATCAGAGGAGAGACGCCGGTTCAAGGAGAGCTACTCCGACCTGCTGAGCGACCTGACACCGATCGCCTCCCAGGGCATGGAGTCGGTGACCAGGGCCATGGTCGAAGCCGAGGAGCGTGGCTATATCGACTTCGCCAGGAGCGGTCTTGGCATCGTCGATCGGGTGGTCACGTCGTTCTCCGATGAGGACATCGAAGCTCTCGGCGACAACATCGTGTTGATCCTCGAAACGGTCAAGGAGATGACCCAGCCCGAGGTCATGCAGATGATGCAGTCGACTTTCCACAGCGTCCAGAACGGCGATCGGGAGACAGCAGAGCCACCGGGGATGCTCGCTCTTCTCAGGCAGATGCGAGATCCAGAAGTGCGGCGCGGTCTCGCCAAGATGATCGCCGCACTGCGGTCAATGGGACAGATTTCGGAAAACACACAAGAAAGAGAGGAGGCCCGGCCATGAGCCTGGCAACCATTGGAAGTCACGAAGTCCACGTAGATGACGAGGGATTCATGACCGACTACGACGAGTGGAGTGAGGAGCTGGGCAAGACCCTGGCCAACAACATCGGTATCGACATGAGCGATCAGCATTGGACAGCGGTGCGGTTCCTTCGCGACGACTTCAAGGTCGAGGGTGAGACTCCGACCCTGAGACGAGTTTCAACAGTCGGTGGCGTCTCCACCAAGGAGCTCTTCCAGCTTTTTCCGAAGAAGCCGGCCAAGAAGATGGCCTACATCGCAGGGCTGCCCAAGCCGGCAGGCTGCGTCTGATTGGAGGTTTGACAATGACAACCACACAAACTGCACCGGCAATCGTGCCCGACTTCGGTGACGATTCCGAAGTGCGAAAGATCTGCTTCATTTGCTCCAAGGGCAACCTTGATATGGCATACCCAGCTCTGATCATGGCCAATGGCGCCCTCAACGAGGGCGTGGAGGTTGACATCTTCTTCACGTTCTGGGGCATG
Source organism: Acidimicrobiia bacterium (assembly GCA_036446715.1). Taxonomy (GTDB): domain Bacteria; phylum Actinomycetota; class Acidimicrobiia; order Spongiisociales; family ZC4RG35; genus SZUA-217. Next base: position 18,680 of record JAZFTN010000196.1, read on the forward strand.
GACATGCTCAACAAGGGGACATGGAACGACCTCCAGTTCTCGATGCTCGGCAACACAGCGATGCACATGCCAGGCTCGACCAAACACCTTCCCCAAGGACTCGGCGGGCTGCCGGGTATGACCGGGTTTGCCACGCACATGCTGAAGAAGCAGATTGGCGATCTCGACGTGCCTGAGATTCCCGAGTTCCTCGAGATGCTCCATGAGATGGGTGCCCGGCTCTGGGCATGCCAGCTGTCCGTAGACATGATGGGCCTCACCAAAGACGATTTGTATGAGGGTGTCGAGGACATCATCAACGTCGGTGAGTTCGTCGAACTCTCGGAAGGCGCTCAAACGCTGTTCATCTGAGTTTCAGACCCCTTGGTCTGAGAATCCGGGTAGGTCTCGCCCCGCTAAGGGGCGGGGCCTACTTGTTGCGTGTGCCACATCGGGGCGACCGAGGGCAACCTGCTCTTCACGGATCCGAAACAGCCTCGAAACGAATATGGGCCATCTTCTCCCACTTCCAAGACGGAAAGGGAGACTCATGGACAGCGGCGATACTGCCTGGGTTCTGATCAGCTCGGCTCTGGTTCTATTCATGACGCCAGGGCTGGCGTTCTTCTACGGCGGCATGGTTCGGGCGAAGAACGTTCTCAACATGCTGATGATGAACTTCTTCACGATCTCGATCGTGACCGTCATCTGGGTTCTGGTCGGCTGGACGATCGCCTTCGGTGGAGAGGGCGGTGGGATCATCGGCGACTTCAGCGAGATGGGCTTCGAGGGGTTGTCGGGAGATGGTCTTCTCATCGCGATGTTTCAAATGACGTTCGCCATCATCACACCTGCTCTCATCGCCGGGGCGGTAGCCGGCAGGATGAAGTTCAAGGCGTGGGTGCTCTTCGTCTCGCTGTGGGCGCTTCTTGTATACCCGGTGGTCGCCCACTGGACCTGGGAAGGTTGGCTTCTGGACCTCGGCGCCATTGACTTCGCCGGAGGTCTCGTCGTGCACATAAACGCCGGCGTCGCCGCACTGGCACTGGTTCTCGTTTTGGGTGTCAGGAAGGGGTTTGGGAAGGAAGCACCCAGAGCCCACTTTCTGCCGCTGACCTTGATAGGAACCGGCATCCTTTGGTTTGGCTGGTTTGGCTTCAACGCCGGCTCGGCCTTGGGTGCCAACGATGGAGCGATCAACGCGATGGTTACGACTCAGATCGGCGCGGCTCTCGGAGCATTGGGATGGGTCGTTGCGGAATGGCGCAAGAGGGGCGCGCCAACCACGCTCGGGGCGGCTTGTGGGGCTATTGCCGGTCTTGTCGCCATTACTCCGGCCGCGGGTTTTGTCGGTCCCCTTGTAGCGTTCGTTTTTGGAGGGCTGGCCGGTGTGGTCTGCTACGCGGCAGTATCACTGAAGTTCCGATTCGGATACGACGACTCACTGGACGTCGTCGGTGTCCACCTTGTCGGCGGTATTGTCGGTTCCCTGCTCGTTGGTGTGCTTGCCCAGGCCTCGGTCGGTGGTGTCGACGGAGCGTTGTTCGGCAATTTCGCTCAGATCTGGTACCAACTCGTGGGAGTAATCGCCGTAATCGGCTACAGCTTCGTTGCCACCTGGCTCATAGCGATTCTGGTGAATGCGGTTGTCGGGCTCAGGGCAGAAGACGGTGAGGAGGACGAAGGGCTCGATATCTCGCTCCATGAGGAGCGCGCCTACGTGCTCGCCGATTGGGTGCCTGACCCCTTGGCGATTCGGAGTACGGAGGTTTAGGGGGCGAACACCCGGATTTCGATGGCGCCGGTGTTGCCACCGGTCGAGTTGACGATGTCGAAACGGAGGATCTTGCCGGTCGTCACCAGCTCGGTGAATCTTGTGTCGGCGAGGTTGCCCGCAGGGAACGGCCCGAGCACGTCGCCCGAATCGACCGTCACCGTGTACTCGGTGGTCGTCGCCGTCCCGTCAGCCATCGAGCGTGTCAGGAACTCGACCCCGGCGATGTCTTCTGCCGAGCCGAGGTCGATGACGATGAATGCGTCGTCGCCATCTCCTGACGTGGCCCACTCGGTGGTGGTGTCACCGTCGATCGCGTTTGGCCCTGCCCAGGCGTCGGAAAACTCCGAGCTTGTCTCGACGACGGTCCCCATCAGTGACAGGTTGTCGCCATGTTCCATGTCCTCGTTCCCACCCTCGGGGGCGTCGGACTCAGGAATGACGAAGGTCGCCAGCTCACTCTCGTAGAGGGTTCCGTCCGCAGTGGAGCCCTGCACCTTGTAGAAGTACGTCACTCCGGGTTCGGCACCTGGGAGAAACACATCGTGTCTGACTATGCCGGTGCCGTTCATTGCCAGGGAGTTGTTGAAGTTTCCCAGCGATTCTGTTTCGCCCCAGACGATGGCACAGATCATTGGCTCGGTTGTCTCCATCCGAAAGATGGCCCGACTCGGGTTGGTGGGGTCCGCCTCGAAGACGAACTCCGTCGCCTGGACCTCACTGAATGGCCGAACTGCACTAGCGGAGCCACCGCATGCAGCTATCAGGAGGCCAAGACCAAGAGCCATGAAGGCGAGTCGTCTCATGTTGTTGCCCCATTCTGGTCCGGTGTGGCTGCTGTGACCTGACCTCCGTATGACGTCCAGCCGCGAATACCGCCCTTGATGTCGCGGACCTGAGCGACGTCGTTCCTTCTCAGGGCGCGGACGGCCCGACGACTCCGAGCACCGGTGGCGCAATAGAGGAGATATCGGGTGTCGGTGTCAAGCGCCTCGATGTTCGATTCGAAGTTGGCGTCGAGGGGAACGTGAAGGCTTCCCGGAATCATCTCGGAGTCACGTTCGTCCGCCGATCGGATGTCGAGGAGAACCGGGGCATCGTCTGAATCCATGAGACGCATGGCATCGTTGGCCCGGACCCACGTCGAATCGCCAGTGCTCGGTCTGAGGTCGTAGACAGCGGCACCCAAGAGGGCGGCGGCCACTCCCAGCAGCCACCAGGTGCCAGAGGCAAAGCCCACCGCTCCGGTGATTGCCGCGGCAAGAAGTCGGATGCGACGCTCCCCACTCGAGATTCGATGAGATGTCTTGGCCTGCCCGTCCTCGGCGGCGCTGAACAGTCTTCGGATGTCGGATTCGGCACCCGACCCCACATGTCGGCTCACCTCTCCTCCGTTCGACATTGCGATCAGGGTTGGCGTGGCTTTCGCCTTGAGGTCTCTGGCGATATCGGGTTGAGCAGCTGCGTCGATCTCGATCACACCGACCTTTCCCTGGTACTCATCGGCAAGGGTGCCGACATGAGGTCTCACCGCTCTACAAGCGTGACATCCGGGAGACGTGATGAAAACGACGGAAGGAGACGAGGGTCGTCTCCATTCCGTCGTCTTGTTGTCGTCGGTTTCCATTCAGAAAACGGGATCTGCGTTCTTGGTTCCCGTGCGGAAGATGGCATAGATCGGGCAGAAACCGACGGCTGCGGTCCCTACGAGGATGACACCGACTGCAATCGCGGCGATTGCTCCGGCGCCGGAAAGTGTGAAGGCTCCGACAGCCAGCAGGCCTCCGCCGACGACTACTCGTGCGATCCTGTCCCAGTTTGACTCGTTCATTGTTCCCTGCTCCTGTTTCGGGGGTGTACACCGGGTACGACGCAGTAATCTCAGATCGGTCACATGACTTCTGCGACTGTTTCCACGATTCAGCTGTTCGAGCGGTACGCCGACGGGATCTACACCCTCGGTGTCCGCATGCTGCGAGATCGTCATCTCGCCGAGGACCTGGTCCAGGACACATTCCTCAAGATCCTCAGAGGGTCGGCGCCATACACGGGCGACGGCTCGTTGGCCGGGTGGGTTTACCGGATCGGCTACAACGGGGCGTTGGATCTGATTCGTCGGCGTCGGGAGATCCCGCACGACGCCACCACACCCGAGACCTGGACGGTGGCCACGGAGGCCAGCGCGGAGTCTGCGGTCATGGCGAGGGCGCTCGGAGAAGCGTTGGACGCCGCCATCCAGGAATTGCCCGAGACGCTCCGGGCCGCTTTTGTTCTCAGGGATGTGGAGGAGCTCTCCACGTCGGAAGTCGCCCAGGTGCTGGGAATCGGTGAGTCGGCCGTCAAGATGCGGCTGGCGCGAGCACGTGAGCAGATGCGAGTCTCGTTGGGAGATCGACTATGGAACTGACATGCGAGAGCCTCGAAGCCCTCCTTCCCGAGATGATGGATGGTCGACTCGGCAAGGAAGAGGAGATGGGAGCGGCCACACACCTGGCCACCTGCGAGAGCTGCCGGCTGATCGTTGATGAGACCAATCAGGTGCGAATCGCTGCACGGGAACATGGGCGCATCGAGATGCCGGACGACGTGCGCGCCCGCATTCGTGGATCCCTCGAAGAGGAGCAGGCCTCGGGCTAGTGCAGGTCTCCATTGACTCTCTAACCCGCATTGGAACACCGCGCTCCAGTGACCCTCGGCTGCTCAATCGTCTGTTCGGGTCGTCGGAGGGAATCCTTCCGTTGTGGATCGCAGAGCCTTATGTCCCCCTTTCGCCCACTGTTGTCGATGCGGTGAAGGAGCGGGCGTCTGAAGGTTGGTATGGCTACGAGACGCGCCCACGGGAAGTGTTGGACACCTTCTGGAGCTGGATGGATCGACGTCATGGCTGGGACGGGTCGGGGCTCAGCACGTCGATTAGCCCGAGCATCGGCACATCGATCGGCGTTCTGATCGGATTGCTCACCGAAGAGAATGACGGCGTGATTCTGCAACCTCCGGTGTTCACCGATTTCAAGCCTCTGATCAAAAGGGCCGGGCGGGAGCCCACCCGAAACTCGCTCCGGCTTGAGAATGGCTTATACACGATGGACCTCGAGGACCTGGCGGCGAGGGCGTCGAAGCCCGAGAACAAAGTTCTGATTCTCTGCAATCCGCACAACCCCGTTGGGAGAGTGTGGACAGCGGAAGAACTCAAAGCCGTGGCAGAGATCTGTAGCGCCGAGGGCGTGACGGTCATCTCCGACGAGATCCATGCCGATCTTGCTCTTTCCTCGAATCACTTCGTGCCATTTGCCACAGCGGCAGAAGGATCAGGTGTCCGCTGGGCCGCGACTCACGGCCCCATCAAGACGTTTGGGGTTGCCGGGATCGCCGATACGCTTCTCATCACCGACGACGAAGAGCTGTCAGCAGGCTTCAGGTCTATGACGGAACGTCTTCACTTGACGCGTAACAACGTGTTCGCGCTCGCTGTCGCCAAGGCCGGCTTTCTGGCCGGCGATGATTGGGTCGACGGGTTGCTGGCACTTGTGGCCGACAATGTCGAAACGCTCGAAGGGGGTCTGCCCGACGGAATTGATCTCATCAAACCCGAAGGGACCTATCTGGCTTGGCTGGACTTCAGACAACTCCAGATGGATGTCCAAGAGTTGGCGAAATGGCTCGTTGGGGAGGCTCGCCTCGCCCTGAGTCCGGGGCACTGGTTTGGGAGAGAAGGCGCCGGATTCGCCCGAATGACGATCGCGGTCGACCCGGTCATCATTGACGAAGCAGTGGGGCGTTTGCAGACTGCCGTGGCGAAGAGGTAGCTACGGCGATGGCTAACGGCGCCAAGCCGAGATGAGGTTTCTCAGACGTATCACTCCGGACCTTCCCCTGGAAACGGTCGCGGATGTGCTTGCCGAGGAGTACGGGCTCGACGGTGATTTGACCCCCTTCGAGAGTGAGCGGGACCAGAACGTGCGGGTCGATACCGCTGAGCGCTCGTATCTCTTCAAGATCTTCAACGCAAACGAGGACCAAGCGGTAATCGACTTTCAAATCGAAGGGCTGCGACACATCCAGCGGGTCGACCCCGCCGTTCCCGTGCCTCGGACACTCCCCACCCTCACCGGAGCGGCCACCGGCAGGGTCGTGAGGCCGGACGGCACCAGCCACACCGTGTGTCTCATGTCATTCCTGGAAGGCGTTATCGCGGGCACTCGACCCGAATTCGATACCCCGGCCTTCCGGCGAAACACGGGGGCGATGTTGGCCCGTCTCGATAGGGCTCTTCGTGGTTTCTTCCATCCCGCTTCCGGTCAGGATCACCCGTGGGACATGTCTCGTCTGCCTCGCCTGTTGGAGTACACCCGGTACATCGAGAACGACTCGGCTCGCCGCAGCGTGGTTTCGATACTGTGCCAGATCCGCGATCACACCCTTCCGGCGTGTGTCTCATTGCGTCACCAGGTAATCCATCAGGACGGACACACATGGAATCTGGTTGTTGATCCCGAGGATCCGGCCGAGATTTCGGGGATCATCGATTTTGGGGACATGGTCTACGGTCCGCTGATAAACGAACTAGCGGTCGCTGCCTATCTCTCAGGACGTGCCGATCCGTCACCGGAGACCTTGGTCGATATCGCGGTTGGGTACGACTCCGTGATGTCTCTGGAGAGGGGCGACGTTGAGGTGTTGTTCGACCTCGTATTGGGACGGATGGCGATGAACCTGATCATCTCCGAATCTCGTGCCGCACTGTTTTCCGACGAGCCTTCTCACGAATCGGATCGTGAGGTGCTTTGGGAGCGGATTGAGGGCGCTCTCGAGGTGGCATCGGACGTCGAGGACTCAATTCGGCGAACTCTGGGATTCCCGTCACCGGCCTACGGTGAATCGACTTCCGAACTGCGCTCACGTCGCGTCGCTGGGTAGCCATTCACCTCACTTTCCGTCTCGTGTGCCCCAGGCCTGGCTGTGCTGGATGTGATCGAGAACGAGAGGCTTGGCGGCAACTGGCCGCTTTTTGGCCAACATCTCAAAGATTCGCTCATCCAGTTGGCACAAACCAAGTGCTGGAGGGTTGACCATCACGAGAAGAGCGAGTTCGGCAGACTAGGTGCCCCCCAACACAAATACGATGACGTTTCGACGGACAGATGACCCCGCTCGCGGCGTCCTCGTCCTCGACGCACCACTGCGGGTGCGCCTTTGTCCTGCGTCCTGGCGAGGCGACGCCCCTGTCTCGCCGAAACATGCGACCGTACTTATGTTGGAGAGCACTAAGAGTCCGGTGGACGCGTGTCATCGGGTGCGCAGAAATTGGGAAGTCCTCGCGGCTCGCTCCGAGAGGTCAACCCATAGTTGAGCCGACCCTGGATGGTCCGAGGCGAGTTGGGGCCACCGGTTGGCGGCATCTTCGAACAAGCCGACCAGATCGGACGATGAATCGGCCGTCGACACAATCGCCCCTGACCAGACAGACCGTATCCAATCCCGCAGGTTTCGTTGATTGTGGTCGAGAGGTCCGAAAGAGTCCTCACCCTCGACGTGAAGACCCTCCCGCCCCGGCGTCAGGGGCGCAACTCTCATTTCGTCGCCGAACGCCAAGAGAGTGTCGCGATCAGAATGGGCTGTTTCTCTGTGGCTGTCGTTGTTACGGCCGACGGTGTCGAGCCAGGGGACCGCCCAATGGACGATGCGATTTGCGAGCAGAAACCTTCTCGCCTCATAGGCCCGTGTCGCGATGTCACGAGCCCCTGTTTCCCATCCATTTGCCTCTGCCGTTGCCAGCCCTGCGGCAAACGACGCCAACGAAGACAGATCGTGACCCGGTAGTTCGTGACCCCACTCGCCTGCTCTTCGGTTCAGATCGTCGGCAGGGTCGTAGAACACAACGATGTCGACCTCGGTGGGCGACCGGTCGGCCCACAGTTTGGGAATGGCCTCGTGGCTCCAGTGGTCAGCAAGACCGGCCCAGAGTTCCTTCTCGGCCAGGGCTCTCTCAGTAGCGGTAGGCATCCGGCGTCGGCTTCACCGGTCGGTCCAACCACAGGGGTCTTCGGTTCCCGTCAGGGCCGGGGCCGGGCCTGGTCATCTCGAGCCACTTTTCGAAGACTTGGGTGCTCTTGGCGGTGTCGACGACCACGTCCCCGTATTGGTCGCCCTCTTGAGCCGTGGTCAGGGTGACACGCTGGTGCCAGGCGTGCATTCCCGACACCGGATCCGGATGGACCGGGAATGCCAGGTTCTGATTCACGCCCGGGTCCCTCCACCAGATCCTCGACGAGTCGGGGTCGTCAGACTCGAAAGGCTCGATGCCCTTCAACTGGCGGAGTCTCCATTTGCCATCCCCGAGTTGGTCGATGTCGACCAGCGCCGAGCTCCAACGCTCGTTCCCGGTCTTATCCTGCTGCCGCCATCGGCCCATGTGATGGGAAGCCGCCACCACGCCGGGTCGGATGCCCTCGGTCCGCCAGGCGCGCATGACGAACCATCCAATGTCGGTGGTGATCCGAACCATCTCGCCGGTCTCGAAGCCGAGGGCATCAGCGTCGACGGGATTGACCCAGAGGGGATGCCCATGGCTGATCTCGTACAGATATTTGGCGTTGCCCGACCGAGTGTGAATCAGGGTCGGCAGACGAAAGATCGGTAGCAAGATGCGCTCATTTCCTCCGAGATCCAGGTCACGCCAGTTGACGTGCGACTTGAGATACGTGGGAATCGCCTCCTCGCCCCATCCCCAGTCGTCCATCGTCTCGGAATACCACTCGAGCTTCTGGGAAGGCGTCTTGAAACCCGTCTTCAGCTCACCGTCGATGCTGACTCCGTTCCTCGGGTCGGCAGGCGGGCGCTCGTGCACCTCGTAGATGTCGCGTTCCACCTCAAATGCGCCGTACTTCCGCATGAAACCGAGCGGGTCAAGACCTTCCTTCTGAGCTGCCTCGGGGAGACCGGGAACACTGTTCTCGAACATCCAGCCGTAGTACTCGTCGACCGAAACCGGTCGGCTCGAGTCGTTGGGCGATTCGAACCATTTCCTGATCCCAAGCGATCCGTCAGGGTCGATGTGAAAAGAGAGATCGAACCAGAACTCGGTCTCCTCCCACACCTCTCCCGGGTTGGCTTCGTATGTCCGGTTGAAGGTCTTGCCGTCACGCTCGCCGGCCACACGGAGCACCGGCTGACGGAAACCAAGCCATTGGGCGGCGTGAGTTTCGTAGGAATGGGTGTCGTGACGCTCAGCCGATACACCCATCGGCAGCACATAGTCGGCGTACCAGGCGGTCTCCGACCAGGTCGGGGTGAGCGCCACATGAAGACCAACCATCTCCTCGTTGGTGAGTACCTCTAGCCACGAGAAGCCGTCGGGGTTGGTCCAGATCGGGTTGTAGACCCTGGTGAAGTAGACGTCTAGTTTTCCACGACCCTGTTTGAGAAAATGAGGAAGCAGGAAGCTCATCTCATGATGGGCGAGGGGGTACTCGATCGGCCATAGAAGCTCGTTCCACCGGCTGTGGGGTGGTGGCGTGTTCCAGTGCTCCGGCTTGAACTTTCCCCAGGCGCTTGGCGAAAGCCCGCCCTTGGTGCCCACCGACCCGGTGAGCACATGGAGAAACTGAAGCGTGCGGGCAGCCTGCCAGCCTCCGAGATTCCCCGATCCTGTCGAGCGCCACGTGTGAGAGGCAAACCGGTGCCCCGCGTCGGCGATCTCTCTCGCCACCTCAACGATCTGGTCGACGGACACGCCGCACTCCTCGGCGGCCCACTCGGGTGTGTAGCCGGCGTAGGTCTCCTTCAAGCCCTCGATGAATGACTCGTAGGTGCGGTCCTTGTCCGGGAATCTCTTTTCCAGCGACGTCTCCCAGTTGACCCAGCGGCGAACAAATTGGTGATCGATGGTGTCCCACTCGAGGAGAAGCCGGGCGATGGCCAGGAAGAGCCCGGCTTCTGTTCCCGGCCATGTCGAGAGCCAGTAATCGGACATCGAGGCGGTGTTGGAGAGTCTCGGGTCGATGGTGCAGAGCTTGGCGCCCGACCTCTTCGCCTCCATTATCCGCTGAGCGTGCGGGTTGAAATAGTGACCGGTTTCCAGGTGGGAAGACAGCAAGAGGATGAATCGGGCGTTGGCGAAATCGGGAGAGGGCCGGTCATGCCCGGACCACATCGCGTATCCCAGCCTTGCGCCGGAAGAGCAGATGTTGGTGTGGGAATTGTGGCCATCGACACCCCAGGCTTTCAGGGTTCGATCCATGAACCCGTCCTCGCCGGGTCGGCCGACGTGGTACATGATCTCGTCGTGGCGGTTCTCGCGGATGGCCTTCCCGATGCGTCCTCCGATGTCGGTGAGAGCGTCTTCCCAGGTCACCCGTTCCCACTCGCCTGACCCCCTTTTCCCTTTGCGTCGCATGGGGTAGAGGATGCGCTCGGGGTCGTTGACTTGATTGATGGTGGCCGGCCCCTTGGCACAATTGCGCCCACGAGAGCCGGGGTGGGCGGGGTTGCCCTCGAACCTCTTGATTTCACCGGTGTCCCTGTCGACGTAGGCAAGAAGGCCACAAGCCGATTCGCAGTTGAAACAGGTCGTCGGCACCAACCTGTAACGGTTCGCCTTGCGCTCGGGCCAGGCCTTGGCATCCCATTCGACCCAGTCGTCCCACAAGTCCGGAGGCGGGTAGTTGGTGAGGCCCCCTCCCGGGACCAGCCGTGGTATTTCGCGACTTGTTGTCATTTCATCCTGCCCATCAACTCAGTGGAACACTCTGGCCGGCCTTGACGAAGGCATCGTCCGCGAGAAAGACACCTGTCATTGCACTCAACGCGCCAAGAGCGCCGACCCATGTGAAGACACCGGTCAGCACCGCTAACGCCGCAGCGATCGGCACGACCACCACGAGAAACTGACCGAGCCACCATTGTGTGGCGAACTCCCCCTTGGTCATATGGTGCATGGCGGCCTTGGCGTTGCTGGTGGTGTGCGATCCGGAGAGCTCGGTCAGGGACATCAACCCCACCAAAGCCGCGCCGATCAGCATCGCCCAGGAAAAGGGTTCGATCGCGTCGGAAAGCTCCCGGTATCCCAGGGCCACCATCAGTGAGACCCCACCGCCAACGGCCATTGACCCCCCGATCATGTGCCACAACAACACCGGTGTTTGCCAGAGATCTCGTCCTTCGGCCTGTCCGAACAGGTAGGCGGTGTACCCGGCCACTCCGAGTCCGACCACAGCAGAGGCCCAGATCACCGGTTCGAGAAACCCGATATCGAAGATGCCTAGCAAGAACCAGACGCCCATCAATGCGGCAAACCCCCCGAGGATCCAGGACCCACGGACCAGCCAGGAACCGGGATTTCCCCTGGTCAGCAGATAGAAGAATCGATCAGGCCGCTTTAGATCCCAGACCAGCAACACCCCTGTCAACAGGAGGAAGATCCCGGCCCAGAGCGGCGCCTGCCATTGCATCCAGTCCGAGTCCGTTCCCGATCCGGCGACGAGCGCGATTGCCGCTGAGATGGCAATACCGGCTGAGATCCCCTTGGTGAGAAAATAGGAGCTCACCTTCCATCCCCATGGCATCGGATGATCGATGTTGTAGACGACACGCGGTGGCCTGTCGGAGCGATCCCGATCGATGCTCACCGGCGGAGAAGGCGACGTCTCCACTCCGAAGTTGCCGACCGCCGTCTCCACGGCTCTGGGAGTCAGATCCACAGACATCCAAGAGTTGCCGGTCGCTTCAGCATCGCGCCAAACGCCGGAGTCACCCAGTGAACCGGATCGAGCCGGGTCGAGAATCGACGATTCGACGCCCTTGTAGAAGACATTTGGCCCGGTCCCTTGCTCGGGAGCCCGAACCGTCAGCTTCTCGGTCGCCACCATCCGGCCGATCTTCGAGGTTGGGTCGTCGATGTCCCCGGCGATGATCGCCTGCTCGGGGCAGACAATGACACAGGCCGGTTCAAGGCCGACGTCGACCCGGTGAGCGCAGTAGTTGCACTTCTGCGCGGTGTTCTCCATCGGATCGATGTAAAGAGCATCGTAAGGACAGGCCTGCATGCACGACTTGCAGCCGATGCAGAGGTCGGTGTCGAAGTCGACGATCCCGTCGTCACGTTTGAACAAAGCCTTGGTCGGGCAGATCGCCACGCATGGCGCATCGGTGCAGTGGTTGCAACGGAGAACAGAGAAGAACCGCCTGGTGTCGGGCCAGGTCCCTTTTTCGATGTATTTGACCCATGTCCGGTTGACACCGAGCGGAACTTCATGCTCGGTCTTGCAGGCGACCGTGCAAGCGTGACATCCGATGCAAACGTCCTGGTCGATTACAAAGCCGTACTTCAGGACGCGCTCCAGTCGGTGGTGATTCAGCCCTTCTCGGAGGCGAGTGTAGTTCTCTACTCTTTTCGGCCGAGGCATGGGTCATCGACTCGGCCAGGTGGTTTGCCAGGGCAGCACACTCGATAGAATCGGCGTTTGCCAGACCCGGGCCACCGCCAGTTCTCGACGGCCGACATCGTCGCCGGTATCAGTGTTGCGCTGATCCTCATCCCTCAATCCCTCGCCTATGCAGGGATTGCCGGAGTCCCGGCCCATGTCGGGCTTTTTGCGGCGGCCTTGCCGACTATTGCCGCGGCCATCTTTGCTTCCAGCCCATATCTGCAGACCGGGCCGGTTGCCATGACCGCCTTGCTCACGTTCGGGGCGCTCTCGGTGGTGGCCACACCGTTCAGCCCCGAGTACGTCGCGTTAGCCGCCCTGCTGGCACTCGTGGTGGGCGTGATGCGTGTTGTCATCGGGATGACGCGATTTGGCGTGATTGCCTACTTCATGTCGCGCCCGGTGATGATCGGATTCATGACCGGGGCGACGATACTGATCGCGGCATCCCAG
>JAZFTN010000197.1:0-2395 GCA_036446715.1 Acidimicrobiia bacterium
CTTTATGGTCTGGTGTACGTCACGATGAACGACCTCTACTCAGGAACTCAGGATCAGGGCGAGGCGATCGGGCGTCTCTACAAGCTCATGCGGTTCGGGGTGAGCCCCACGGCCCGATATCTGGTCAGCCAACCGCTCGGTTCCGACAGCAACGCCGGCCCTACCTTTGAGGCCCACCGATTCGGGGCCGACCCCTGGGGAGAGACGGCCGAACTCGCCGAGACCGTGGCGGCCGAGCATCCGGAGCTCGACGAAGTAGCCCGAAACGTGACTCAATGACGACGACGCCGAACCTTCCCGATGGGGTAGTCACATTTCTGTTCACTGACGTGGAGGGGAGCACCCGGCTCTGGGAGGAGGCGCCGGAGACGATGATGGAGGCCCTTCAGCAACACGACGATGCCATCGATCAGGCTGTGAGCGAACACGCCGGCGTCTCGGTCAAGCCTCGCGGCGAAGGTGACAGCCGTTTTATCGTCTTCGAAAGCGCCCACGAAGCGGTTGCCGCCGCGGCCGCGGTCCAACTTCGGCTGGCGACAGTTGATTGGGCCACCGACCGACCACTGCACGTCAGAGCTTCGCTGCATACCGGGGCGGCCGACTTGCAGCTTGGCGACTACTACGGCTCAGCGGTGAATAGGGCGGCGCGGCTCAGAGGGATCGCCCACGGCAGACAAACCGTCCTCTCCCGCACCACCTGGGAACTGGTGCAGGATCAGCTTCCTCAAGGTGTGACGATTCGAGACATGGGCGAACACGCTCTCAAAGATCTCACCCGACCAGAACATGTCTACCAACTCGATGTCGACGGTCTTCCAGACAGCTTTCCACCTCTGAAATCGCTGGATGCCACACCCAACAACCTTCCCCAGCAGCTCACCGACTTTGTCGGTCGTCAGATCGAGTTGGCGGAGGCCACCCAATTGCTCAGCGAAACCAGGCTGCTGACGATTCTTGCCCCGGGTGGCGCCGGCAAGACACGTCTTGGCATGCAGGCCGCCGCCGACGTCATCGCCGACTACCCCGACGGCGTCTTTTTCGTCAGCCTGGCGGAGATCAGCTCGACCGACGACATCATCCAGACCATCGCCGAGTCGATAGGAGTCGCCCTCTCTTCTGACGAAGCACTTCAGAGTCAACTGCTCAAGTATCTGGCCAACAAGACTCAGCTCCTTTTATTCGACAACTTCGAACACCTCATCGAAGGCGCACCGATCGTCACTGAGATCCTCAGGGCAGCACCAAATGTGACGGTGATTGTCACAACCCGGTCCAAGCTCAACGTAACCGGCGAAGTGGTTCTCTCCCTCGCAGGTCTGGAGACGACTTGGGACGCGGCCGAAGAGGCTCTGCAAACAAGCGGCGTCCGTCTTTTCCTCGATGCCGCCAAACGATCCAACCCGGCTTTCGCTCTCGAGACCGAAGATCTCGAGCCGCTGGCGGAAATCCTGCAAACCACAGGCGGGATGCCGCTGGGCATCCTTCTCGCCGCGGCGTGGGTGGACATGTTGCCGGTACCGGAAATCGCTTCGGAGGTTGCTAAGAACCTCGATTTCCTCGAGACCGAGATGGGAGACGTTCCCGACCGGCATCGCAGTGTTCGGGCCGTTTTCCAGTACTCGTGGGATCTCCTCAGCGAGGACGAGCGAGCCATCTTCGCTGCTCTATCCGTCTTTCGGGGAGGTTTCACGCGGGAGTCAGCTTCGGCCGTGGCCGACGCTTCTTTGCGAAACCTGGCAACACTCGTCAACAAATCTTTGGTCAGCCCAAGTCCGGACACCGGCCGATACACGGTGCACGAACTGCTGCGTCAGTATGCCGAGGCGGAGCTGAAGACCGACGAGGTTCGATGTCTCCAGGTGCAGGACGCGCATGGCGTCTTTCATGCCGACTTGATGGGCGAATTCTTCGACCAGTTCTTTCTCGGCAATCAACCTGCGTTGTTGGACAAGGTGGAGGAGGACCTCGACAACATCCGTGTGGCCTGGCGTCATCTCCTCGAGACTCAGAGCTTCGACGTGGCTCTGAAGATGGTTTACGGGTTGCACATTCTGTATGAGCTTCGGGGGTGGTATCTCGCCGCTGTTTCCCTCTTCGATCAGGCGCTGGAGGCCAAGGACGAATCATCAGACGAATCGGCACCCATCCTGGAGGCCCTTGCAGAGGGCGCAAAGGCATACAGCCTGGCCTTGCTGGGCCAACCGGAGGGCGACCAGACAGCGCACCTCCTCGATGTCCTCAGAGCTGCGGGTGAACCCATCCCACTTTGGCATGGTTTACAAAACCTGGCGATCAACCTGTCCTACCTCGGCCGACTCGACGAGATGGTGGAAGCAACCGACGAGATGATCGTCTGTGGTGAGAAGCTGGACAACCCGTTCTGGGCGGCCGGTGG
>JAZFTN010000198.1:0-2988 GCA_036446715.1 Acidimicrobiia bacterium
ACATCGATTGTTGCTGTCTCCTTGGCGAGGAGCACAGGATGCCGGTAGTCATTGGCGATGACCATCGGAGAGATACGCAGAGTCGAAATCTCCGCAGCAGTAGCAAGCATCGGTAGTACGGCAAGACGTCGGCTGATGTGATCCGCCGAGGAGATCACGTCGAATCCGCTCGCCTCTGCCTTCCGTACAGTTGCTACAAAGTCGTCTCTACCGGTGGTACCTCCGACGCTAAGGCCGAACCGAAATGGTTTGATGCTCACACCAACCACCGACGACAAGACCACACATCACAAACCCTACACCCGCCCATAATGCCTGCGAGCTCAAGGGGTTATTGCAACACTTCGGCGAGTTTCTCTGATGGTGACATCCCGTTGAGGGTCTGTCGAGGCCGTCCGTTGGGAGTGGGCAGCCTTGTCGAGGTCGGCCTGGGTGAGCAGACTCATGTCGGTGCCGACTCTTCAGATCGGTGAGTCGGATTCGACCTTCCGATCTCGAAGAAGGCGTCGGTATTCCGGACTATCTGAACCCGTATAGGGGTTGAATCTGGACTCAAGGGGCAACCGAGACATCTTGTTTGGTGTTCTTTTAGCTAATGGCAACTACTCGAATCCTTACCACATCACATGGCACCAACCGTGAGGCTTTCACTGGCCCCGACTGGGGGCTGTTTCTTGGCTTGGCGCTGATCTGGGGCGCATCGTTCCTGTTCATGGCGATCGGTCTCGATGCCTTTCATCCTGGTCTGGTCACTTGGCTTCGAGTTGGCTTTGGGGCTTTGACAATTTCGTTGTTGCCCCAGGCCAGAAAGATCCGCGTCGACCGTGAAGACTTGACGAAAGTCCGGCTCCTGGGGCTGATTTGGGTTGCGATCCCTTTCACGCTTTTTCCGATCGCCCAGCAGTGGATCGACTCTGCTGTGGCAGGAATGCTCAACGGTGCTACCCCAGTCTTCACGGCACTCCTGGCGACAATTCTGCTGCGAGTCCTCCCCGGAAAACTTCAAATCGTGGGTTTATTCATCGGGTTCGCCGGGATCGTCGCCATCGCCCTTCCTTCGGCTGAAAGTGGGACCACAGCGGCCATTGGTGTTGCCCTCGTCCTAGTGGCAACGGTCTGTTACGCAATCGCCCTCAACATGGTCATACCGGTTGCACAAAAGTATGGGTCGCTTCCGGTTATAGCCCGAGTCTTGGGCACCGCAACACTTCTGGTAACCCCTTTCGGGATCTACGGACTTGCCCAATCAAGTTTCACCTGGCCGGCATTCATAGCGACGCTGACGGTCGGTGCCCTAGGCACTGGAATAGCCTTCTACATGATGGGTGCCCTTGTCGGGAGTGTTGGGGCGACCCGCTCGGCGTTCCTCACATATGTCATCCCAGCGGTGGCTCTCACCCTGGGTGTCATCTTTCGTGGCGAGGTGGTTGCGCCGCTGGCCATCGTCGGTGTTGTGCTGGTGATTGGTGGGGCCCTAGTCGCCTCACGCCGCGAGGCCTAGACGGCCAACCTTGCATCAAAGACCCGACCTACCGACACCCCGACGAATCGCACATAACGGCACTTATGGGCGGCTGATCACGACCTCACGAACAGTACATAATGCCGGTTATGGGCGGCTGATTTCACTTGAGAATGTGCTGGGTTGTGTCATCACAGTGAGCGTCTCGATGGTTTAGGTTCATGTAAGAGACCTCGGGAAGGTCGGCTGGAGAATGTCGCCTGATCGGCTTGTTGAATCATCGTTCGACGGTTTCGTCCGTCGTGCTGAACAACGCCTTTCGTTCGCTTTTGTGGCTGCATATGGGCCTGAACTGGGTGCCGAAGCGACAGCGGAGGCCCTCGCATACGCTTGGGAGCATTGGGACCGGTTGAACGGAATGGACAATCCGCTCGGCTACCTGTTCCGGGTTGGGCAATCCAAAGCTCGTAAACACCGGTGGCGACGCCCCCCGGTTGCTCCTCTGCCGCCGTCGTCGTCTGAACCTTGGTTCGAGCCTGGGTTGCTGTCTGGTCTGCGTGGGTTGTCCCGGAATCAGCGGGTGTCGGTGGTTTTGGTTGAGGGGTTCGACTGGACCCAGCATGAGGTTGCTGACCTGCTGGGTATTTCACGGTCGAGTGTGCAGAAGCACCGCGAGAGGGGTCTTCGACGGTTGCGTGAGACGTTGGAGGTGAGATCTGATGCCTGACGTAGGTACTGATATCCGCCGCTACTACGAAGAGATCGTGGTTCGTGTTCCGACTGATCAGCCGATTGTTTCACAGAGAAGAGGTTCGTCGTTGGCGGTTGGCGTGGCCGTGCTGGGGGTCGCTGCAATCGTCACCCTTCTAATCTTCGGATTTCTTGTTCTTCTACCTCTGGGCGGCACCGATCCGGCTGACCCGCTACCTCCGATAACCACGCCGGACCTGACAGTCGTTCCCACGGTCCCCGATGCGAGCGAAGAGGAGCCAACCGCAACGACGCTGGAATCAACGGAGGCGTCCGAGGCATTACCGGCGGGGCGCATTCTCTTCACATCCGATGTGGACGAGAACGTTGGTGGCTTCGACTACGACTTGATGGTTATCAACACCGATGGAACAGGGTTGAGTCGACTGGCTGATTCGGGCAGCGAGTCTGGAGCTCTTTGGTCGCCTGACGGAACTCATGTGGCTTTTAGCCGCACAATCGAAGGCAACATTCAGGTATACGTGGTTGGCGCAGACGGATCAGGTCTCTTCCAGTTGACCGACACTGTGGATGGGGCATACCACGACTGGTCCCCAGATGGCACCCTGATTGCGTTCAACGGAAACGACCATCTCTATGTTGTGGGTGCGGATGGGTCCGATCTCGCCCTACTGAGCGATCTTACGATCGGAAGACCGGTCTTTTCTCCGGATGGCACTCGCATTGTTTTCACGGCCGACAGAAGCGATGGGATCGACATCTACGTGATCGATGTTGATGGCAGCAATCTCACGAGACTGGATCTGACGGGTATT
>JAZFTN010000199.1:0-6031 GCA_036446715.1 Acidimicrobiia bacterium
TCACCGCAAGGCCTATTCAAAAGGCGGACCCACCCACAACCACAACCTGGGTCCACTCTGTCGCTACCACCACATGGCCAAACACCACGCACCCTGGGGTCTGCAACGACTACCCAACGGTGACCACTCCTGGACCAGCCCACTAAACCACGTCTACATCAGACGCAGGGCACCACCTGTTTGACTGTCCACCTTCACTACCCGATCAGTGTCTTTTCGATGATGTCGATGGCGTGGTCGACGTGCTCGACTGTCGATCGCCGGTTGAGGATGGCGAATCGGAGAACGAATCGGTCATCGATGATCGTCGGGCTGAGATGGACGGTGCGATCGGTGTTGACCGCCTCCCATGCGGAGCGGCCCGCCTCGTCGTCGTCGAACATGAAAGCGACCACCGAAAGATCGGGCACCCACCTGGCGTCGATGCCCTCGATCGTGCTCAGACGCTGGTAGGCGTGTTCGGCGAGGTCGAGACTGGAATCGAGAGCCTCTCGGAACGGAGCAACGCCGTGGAGTTGCAGGGGCAGCCACACCGACAACCCGCGGAACGGTCTGCTCAGCTCGGGGCCCAACGACGAGATGTCGCGTAGTCCCATGAAACTGTCCTCGTCTCGCAGATATGCACCGCGGCCCTCGTGAGAGTCGACCAGAGCAGACTCATCACGAACCAACAGTGCCCCGACACCAAAGGGTATCGACAATCCCTTGTGGGGGTCCAAGGAGAGCGAGTCGGCTCGTTCGATTCCGTGCAGTGTTCGCTTCCCCCTTTCCGTGAGTTGAAAGAACCCTCCGTAGGCGGCATCAATGTGCAACCACATGCCCTCAGACGATGTGAGGTGGGCAAGATCGTCGAGGGGGTCGACTGTGCCGGTGTCGGTGCTTCCGGCCGAGGCGATAACAAGAAACGGCGTCTTGCCATCGCCGCGGTCCGAGACAATGCGCTCGTTCAGCTTGTTGATGTCCATCCGCAGGTCATGGTCGACCTCCACCGTCACTATCTGGTCCGAGCGAAATCCGGCGAGACGGGCCGCCTTGGCAGCGGAGTGGTGGGTGTGGGGCGTCGCGTAGAGAACTCCGCTGGTGAAGTCGTCGCCCAGCATCGCGGTGCGTGCAGTGACTATTCCGGTGAGATTGGCCATCGACCCACCAGACAACAGCAGACCTGCCGAGTCAGAGCCCAGTTCGAAGATCGAGGTGAACCACTCGATCACCCCGAGCTCGATCGCGGCAAATCCGGGCGCCGCTGCGGCGACACCCGTGTAGCGGTTGAGACCCGCCGCCAAGAACTCGGCGAGGGCTGCGGTGTACATCCCCGCGTTGGGGATATAGGACATGTGACCACCGGAGGGGTGATAGATCCCCGCTCTTCCTGCAACGGTCAGATCGGCCAGAATTGACTCCAGGTCGCGGCCTTCCTCTATAGGGGGCCGGCGCAATTCCTCCAGGGTTTCGAGGTTGAGATCCACTCCCCACGCCTCCATATCGGAGGCTCTGTCATACCAATCGGCGAGATAGGCAACGACCTGGCTGGTCAGGTCGTCTCGGGTCTCCCGGTCCGGTTCGAGGTGGCTGCTCATCGACGTTCAAGGTAATCGTCTTGGTCTTGCTCTGCGCATCGACGTTTGGTCCATCTACGCTCCGGCCAGACCAGGAGAGATGTGAGTATCGAATTCGAACGACTCAGACTGCTCTGGCCCGACCATCTCGGGCTGGCCCGTGGCAAGTATCTGACTCCGGACAAGGCGGAGTCAGGCACGGCCCACGCCATCTCCCTATTCACTCTCGGTTTCGACCGGGTGATGACGCCACACGATGGCGGACTCATGATGGAGGGCCTTCCCGACTGCGACGCCATTTTCGACGGAAGTGATGTCCGACCAAGCTGGCAGGAAGGGACACATGTGGTGATCCCGGACATCACACGGCTGGGCGTTCCCGTATCCCTGGCGCCGCGCAACGTCCTCAAGGACACCATCGAGGAATGGAAGGCCCATGGGCTGGCCCCGATGGTCGGGATCGAGCTCGAGGCGTTTCTCTTCGAGCCGGATAGCGAAGGGGGCTGGCGCCCGATCACCAGTCCCGGCGCGTATGTGTACGGAACGGGGATGGCGGTGGACCCGACCGGCACTATCGACGAGATCATGTCCATGGCGAGGAAGATCGGTCTTCCGCTCGAATCGGTGAACAGCGAGTATGACAACGGCCAGTTCGAGTTGACACTGGCCTACACCGACGCACTCCGCGCTGCCGATGACGCCTTTCTGTTCAAGGTCATGGCCAAGGAGATTGCGGCCGGGCGGGGTCTCTTGCTGACCTTCATGGGAAAGCCGATCAACGATCGGGGTGGCTCGGGGTTCCACATCAACCTATCTTTCAACGACGAGAGCGGGGCGAACGTCCTCTACGACGAGAGCGCCGACGACGGGCTCAGCGAGATAGCGCGGTCCTCGATGGCGGGGATGCTTCACCATCATGTGGGCATGACCGCACTGCTCGCTCCGACGGTCAACGCCTACAAGCGTCTTCAGCCAGGGTCGCTCTGTGGCTACTGGGCCAACTGGGGCTACGACCATCGCGGGGTGACTGTCCGTGTGCCGCCCGCTCGTGGTCAGGGCACGAGGCTCGAGCACAGATTGGCCGACGGCTCCGTTGCTCCGCACCAGGGGTTGGCTGCGGTGTTGACCGCTGCCCTTCTTGGATACGAGAAAGGCTACGAGCTTCCACCCGTCGAGACGCTCGACTGCATAGAGAACGCTTCAACGGACGTCATTCCCCCGGCATCTCTCAAAGAAGCTCTGGACGCCCTCGAGGACGACACCGATTATGTGGAGGCGTTCAGTCCCGCATACATCGACGGGTTTGTGACGGTCAAGCGTGCCGAGTGGCACCGCTATCAGAAGTGGACCACGGACTGGGAGATGTCCGAGTACCTGCCCTTTCTCTGATGGCCGGATTTCTCTTTCCCAGGACCCCATCCGGCAGGTCATCGCTGATCCCCCAACCCCCCTGGCACTACTCCGGGGAGATGCTGACAGTGGAGTACCGCACCCATCCAGAGCGTGTCGCCGAGTTACTCCCCGAAGGAGCCACTCTGGCCGGCGACGATCCCGGCGCAGTAGCGCTGATCTGGGCCGATTGGCAGAGCTCGGGTGACACCCTGGAGGAGACTCTCGATCCGGTGCGCAGTCAGTACAAAGAGGTCTTTGCCGTCATTCGTTGCGAGTGGGAGGGTGAGTCGTGGAGTCGCTGCCCGTACATATGGGTCGACAAGGATTTCGCCCTTGTCCGTGGCTATCACCAGGGGTATCCAAAGAAGCTGGGAGACATCTGGATGACGAGGCCGATCACCATCGGGAGGGCCGGGCCCCGTCTGGAGGCCGGCGGCCAGTTCGGTGCGACGCTGGCTGCGGCCAGCCGGCGAATCGCGGAGATAAGGATCAACCTCACCGAGACCACGTCGTCGCCGGGGTTCGTCAACGGTCATCCGATGCTGCACAACCGATACTGGCCGGCGATCGAGTCCGACGGCACCGCCTCGATGGACGAGTTGGTGACGATGAGCGGCTACGACGGTGAAATAGCGGAGGTTTGGGCCGGTGAGGCCGAGATCGAGATCTACGAGTCTCCCACCGAGGAGTTGTCTCTCCTCGAACCGCTGGAGATGATCGGTGGCTATTACCACCGCGTGGGTGTGTCGTGGAAGGGGGGGACCACTCTGCTGCGCGACACAGATCGAGCTGACTAGAGAATGGAATCGACAGTAGAGACAATCGTTCTCGTCCTCTCTGCCGCTGTCTTTGCGATCGTTGCGGTTTCGGGACGTTTGTCCAGACTCTCGATAACGGAGCCCTTGGTGGCCGTGGTCATCGGGATTCTGATCGCGCTTCTCATCGGCAATCCAATTGACATAAGGAGTCCGGCGGCGTTGATCTTTCTCGAGTTGGCACTCGTCTTGGTTCTCTTCACAGACGCGGCCCGAATCGACATTGGTCACATCCGAAAGCAATACCGATGGCCGGCCAGAATGCTCTTGATCGGTCTTCCGCTGGCGATGATCCTGGGTGCGTTGGTATCGGGTTGGATCCTGGCGTTACCGCTCGGCGCGGCACTCTTGTTGGGTGTGATTCTGGCGCCAACCGATGCTGCCCTTGCCGAGCCGGTGTTGGAAGCTGAGGTGTTGCCGGTGAGGGTTCGTCAAACCTTGAACATCGAGTCGGGGTTGAACGATGGTCTTGCTCTTCCGGCGCTGTTCATCGCCATGGGTCTCATCGAGTCGGAAGCGGGCAGATCGATGTCATCGTCGGTTCTTCTTGTCATCAGACAAGTTGGGATCGGAGTGGCCGGGGGAGCGGTGCTCGGATTTGCCGGGGCATGGGCTATCAGCCGCGCTACCCAGCGCGGGTGGATGGACGGGCTTCATCAGAAGATCGCAGCGGTGGCTCTCGCGCTGGGAACATTCGCCGCTGTCCAGGTTCTCGGGGGCAGCGGGTTCGTCGCAGCCTTCGTGGCCGGCGCCGTCTTGGGCTCCCAGGTGCGACCCAAGTGCGAGTACCTGTACGAGTTTGCCGACACCGAAGGTCGAGCTCTCGTTCTGATCGCGTTCGTCTTTCTCGGTGCTGGCCCAATTTCTGGGCTGATTACCCACGGCGTGTCATGGGAGGCGTGGACGGTATCACTCATCGCCCTTTTCGTGGTCCGTCCGATAGCGATCTGGCTTTCGCTCGCAGGAGAGAAACTGCTGCCTTCGACTGCGCTGTTCTTCGGCTGGTTCGGACCGCGAGGTCTGGCAACTGCCGTATTCCTCCTTGTCGTATTTAAGGAGATGACGGATATCCCCCCGGTGGTCGCCGACATCACGTTTCTGACTGTTGCCCTGTCGGTGCTTCTGCACGGGTTGACCGCTATGCCGGCATCGAATCTGCTGGCCGGGAGGATCGAGAAGGAAGACGGGCGGGAAATGCCCGAGATGGGAGAGGCCTTCGACCACCCGACTCGCTAGCAGACAGAGCCTTCGCTGATCTGGAGTGTCTTGAGATCGGAGTGGAAGTCGAGGGCATAGTCGCCACCCTCGCGGCCTATGCCGGAGATCCCGCAACCGCCGAAAGGCGCGGTCAGGTCCCGTACCAGGAATGTGTTCACCCAGACCGTGCCGGCCCTGATGCTTCTGCCCACCCGGTGGGCGCGCTCCTCCGAACCGGTGTAGACGATTCCGGAGAGTCCATACTCGGTCGAATTGGCGAGATCGATCGCCTCGGCCTCATCGCGGAACGTCTGATATGTGAGGACAGGTCCGAACACCTCGCGCTGGACGACTTCGGAGTAGTTCGACTTCGGTCGGATGAGGGTCGGCTCGTACCAGAGACCGTCTTGTTTCCATAGTTCCCCACCTCGAACGACGGTGTCTCCGGCCTCCCGGGCGCGGTCGACGAAACTCGCTACCCGGTCGAGATGGTCGGGATGGATCATTGGCGAGATCGTGGTAGAAGGGTTGCGGCTGTCCCCGAGGACATGCTCGTCGGTGTAGCGGTTGAAAAGCTCGAGAAAGTCGGACGAGATGGATGCTTCGACGAGTAGACGCGTTCCGGCCAGACAAACCTGGCCGGAATCATCGAACTGTCCTGCTGCCTTCATCGCGGCAGCTTCGATGTCGGCATCACCAAACACCAGAAGCGGGCCCTTTCCCCCGAGCTCCGCGGTGAAGGGAACGATGTTCCTGGCGGCGGCTACACCGATGTGACGCGCCGTCTCCGGAGACCCGGTGAAAGAGATTCGGCGCACGCGTCTATCGCTGACCAGAGCAGCCCCGACCTCTTCGCCGATTCCCTGCACGATGTTGAGGACACCGGGAGGCAAGCCGGCGCGTTCGGCCAGATCGGCCAGGATCGATGCTGATAGGGGAGACCACTCGGCGGGCTTGAGGATCACCGGGTTTCCGGCGGCGAGTGCCGGCGCCAGCTTCCAGGTGGACAACAGCCACGGCGCGTTCCACGGAGTGATGATCACCGCAGGTCCTGCCGGCATTCGATGGACC
>JAZFTN010000200.1:0-6006 GCA_036446715.1 Acidimicrobiia bacterium
GTGCTCCCACTTGTCGTCAATCATCTCCGCGGCGTCGAGCCAGGCCCGTTTGTGGGCTTCATAGCTGACGTCGGGCCATGGGTGGTGGGAGTGTGCGGCGAAGTGCAGACGATCAGGCTGAGACTCGAGAAACCTGGAGAAGTGCGGTTTGAGGTTCATTCCTCGTATCTGAACCGCATCGCCTCGAGAATCCCTGCGGGGAGGGCGGGTCGGTCTGCTCTTGGAACCAAGAATGTGGAGAGACTGAAGAGGTCGCCGAATACCCGGCTTCGCTCGGCCGACTTCTCCAGGTACTTGGCTCCGGCCGATCCTCCAGTGCCGATCCTCCTGCCGATCATTCGCAGGGCCATCTGAGCGTGTCGATACCTCCACGCGGTGAAACTCTCATCGATGTCCATCAGAAGCTCGAGCAGCCGGAAAGGCTCCTGAAGGGCTGGCTGGTCGCTATACAAGGTGATGAACAGCGCAGCCTGGAACGCCCTATGGCTGAGTCGGAGTCTTCCGGCCTCGCGCTCTAGAGTGTGCTTGTCGGGATCGAATATCGCCTCGTACTGTTTGAGAAGCAGGTCGAACTCCTTGAGCTGGGCTTTCTTCTCGGCATCGCTCAGATTCGGATTGGTCTCGACCACCACACGGTCAGCCTGTAGACGGCTTTGGACCGCGTCCTTGTAGGCCTCCCAGAAACTGAAGTCCTCATAGTCGAGAAATGGCGTCCGCTCCAACCATCGCTCCATTAGATCAAAAAGGGACGGTTCGTCCTCCAGGGCCACGACCCGGTTCTTGTCGTCTTCGGAGAATCGCGAGGTGTACTCAGCACCGGCCAGGAACAACCGATCCCCCGGCAGGAGTCCGAGCTTGTTCTCCACCACCCGAAACTGGGCGGACTGGAATCCGGAGGCCGGAAACAGGTAGTCGCGGAAGTCGAGAAAGTCGAGAGGAGTCATTGTTTCTAGAACGCTGATCTGCTGGATGAGCAAGGTCTGAATGCTGCTGATTCTGCGGAGCCGTGCGATGGCAGTACCCATGTTCTGCTCGTCGACCACGTCCTGACCAAATAACTCCGCCACGCTGTCGATCTCCCAGATGATCTGCTTGAACCACAGTTCGTAGGCTTGGTGCACGACGATGAACAGCATCTCGTCATGAACCGGCGAACCGTGTTTGGCGCTCTCCAACGTCTGGGCGCCGAGAAGCTTGTCCAGTTGGAGATAGTCGCCGTAGTAGAGAGGTTGCGTGCCCATGTGTTGGCTCCGACGCTAGCGGGAATCAGTGTTGTGGGGCCACGCCACACCATCGCTCGGATCGTTTCCAGAGCTCGCGGCCGAGATCGTCGTCCTGTGCTGTCATCGAGGGAGGCCGTGCAGTCTTGTGTGAGTAGTAGAGACCGGAGTCCTCGGTTACTTCATCGGATGAGGCGCACCAGATCACTGTCTCTGCTCCCTGCTTCGGTGTGAGGAGCCGCCGTTGCATGAACGGTCTCACGTACCAGGGGATGATGTTGGTGTTGGTCAGACCGGGATGAACCGCATAAGCGTTCCAGTCAGGCCGGCGATGGGCGAGCTCTCTCACGAACAGGATGTTGGCCAGCTTGGAAACAGCGTATTCGTCGAGGCCATAAAGGGATCTGGTGCGCCGCTCGAGCCTGTCAAAGTCGATGCCCTCGACGCGGAAGTGAACCGAGCTGGTCACAACCACGATGCGGGTGCCGGGTCGAAAGGTGCGACGCAGATGATGGGTGAGCATGAAGTGCCCCAGATGGTTCACTCCGAATTGGAGCTCGAAACCATCTGCGGTGATGCCTCGTGTTGCCCCAACGCCGGCGTTGTTGACGAGGACGTCGAGCTCGCGGCCGGTGGCAGCAAACGTGCGGCCAGCATCCCGGGCCGACTCGAGCGAGGCAAGGTCGAGATGGAGAAACTCTGCTGAGCCGCCTTCCTCCCGGATGAGATCGATCACGGGGGCGACGCGCCCTTCAGATCTTCCCGCGGCGACGACGTGAAACCCTCCCCGCCCTAGTTCCAGGGAGGTCTCCCGACCGATGCCGGAAGAGGGGCCTGTAACCAGGGCAACTTTCATGCCGGGCACGGTATCGCCCACTAGCGTCGCCGCTGTGGACGATTGGCCCTTGACTCTGAATGCGGACAACTTCTTTCTCAGGGATCGTCTAGCTGAGGGACGCGGGGACAGAGTGGCGATACGTTTGGACGACCGTGTCTTCACCTACGCCGGGGTAGATGCCAGGGCTTCGGGTTATGCCTCGCTTCTCCTCGATCGCGGCGTGTCGGCTGGAGACCGGGTCCTTCTCGTGTTGCCCGACGGCGTGGACTTCGTCGCGGCCCTGTTTGGTGTTTTCCGGATCGGAGCTGTGGTCGTGATGCTGAACCCCGGTCTCACCGAGCAAGCGATGGGTGCCATCGTTGATGGGTCGAGGGCGGCAGCGACGATCGTGCATCGTCAACATCTGGCTCATCTCCGAGACTCGGTCGGTGAGTGGGCGCCGGAAGTGATCGAAGTATCCGATGATTTCGAGCCTCCCGAGATATCTGTCGACACCGCACCAACGGCTTCGATCGACCCGGCAATCTGGCTTTTCTCAGGTGGGACCACCGGGACTCCCAAGGCC
This sequence comes from Acidimicrobiia bacterium, assembly GCA_036446715.1. Classification (GTDB taxonomy): domain Bacteria; phylum Actinomycetota; class Acidimicrobiia; order Spongiisociales; family ZC4RG35; genus SZUA-217. The sequence continues at coordinate 2,624 of JAZFTN010000200.1, forward strand.
GCGGTGCAGAGCCACAAGAGTTTGGTGAATACCACGAGACTCTATGGCCACGGCGCGCTCGGGCTCACCGAGAATGATGTCACCATGTCGGTGCCCAAGCTCTACTTTGGGTACGCCACCGGGTCGAATCTCCTTTTCCCATTCTCGGTGGGCGCTTCTGTCGTTCTCTTCGATGAGCATCCAACTCCGGACGCTCTGTTCTCGCGTATCGCCCAACATCATCCGACGGTGCTGGTGAACGTGCCGTCGGCGATCAATCAGATGCTCTCCCATCCCGATGCCAACAGCCAGGACCTGTCGTCATTGCGATTCGCCACTTCGGCGGGGGAGGCCTTGCCGGAGACCCTCTATCGCCAGTGGAAGGACACCTTCGGAAGCGAGCTACTCGACGGTCTGGGGACAGCCGAGATGTGGCACGTCTTCATCACGAACACGGTTGATGACGTACGACCCGGAACCCTGGGCAAGGTGGTGCCGGGGTTTGAGATCAAGGTTTGCGACGAGGAAGGCATCGAGGTCCCCGCCAACGAAGTCGGTCGTCTCTGGGTGCGTGGCGACTCGTTGGGGCTTGGCTACTGGGAGGAACCCGAGAAGACCGAGGATGCTTTTCGAGGCGACTGGTTTGTCGGCGGAGACCTTGTCTCGATCGATGAGGAAGGTTATGTGACGCATCGGGGCCGGGCCGACGACGCCATAAAGGTCAAAGGCAAGTGGTTCCGCCCCCAGGAGGTGGAGTCGGCGCTTCTCGACCACGATGCGGTCCAGGAGTGCGCGGTGATCGCTGTGGGCGACGAGGCCGGCTTGGCACGGCCTGTCGCATTTGTCGTGCGGGTCGGTGAAGTAACAGAGCAAGATCTGATCGACTGGGTCCTCGAACAACTCGAGGCTTACAAACACCCGCGCCAGATCTATTTCGTAGATGAGTTGCCACAGACACATTTGGGCAAAGTCGACCGTGGAGCGTTGAAGAAGCTGGTCGGAAGGGCAGCCGTCTAACTCTTCGGGTGGGTTCTGTCCCACACTCCCGGCAGGATCCTGAATATGGAGCCAACCATCCTCCACGCCGATCTCGACGCCTTCTATGCCTCAGTTGAGCAGTTGCTCAACCCGGCGCTGGCAGGCAAACCTGTCCTGGTGGGTGGGGGAGTCGTGGTAGCCGCCTCCTACGAAGCCCGTGCCTTCGGAGTGAAGGCTCCGATGTCGACACGCGATGCGCTTCGGCTGTGTCCCCGTGCGGTGGTTGTCGAGGGAACCTTTGGCCGCTATCTCGAGCTGTCCGCCCAGGTCATGGCCATCTTCGAAGACTCCACCCCGCTGATCGAGCAGGTCTCCATCGATGAGGCCTTTCTAGATGTGTCGGGCACCACTCACCTGCTGGGAACACCGTCGAGTATCGCCCGTGAGCTGCGGCGGAGGGTCCGGAGCGAGGTGGGACTGCCGCTCTCGGTCGGGGTGGCATCCACCAAGTTTCTGGCGAAGATCGCCTCAGCTCGCGCCAAGCCTGATGGTCTTGTCCTCGTGGACCTTGGTACCGAGCTGGCGTTTCTTCATCCCCTGCCGGTCGAGGCGCTGTGGGGTGTGGGGCGAGTCACCGCATCGCGTCTTCACCGGTTTGGCATTGGCACGATCGGGGAGCTCGCCGAAATCGACTCCAGCGCTCTGGCTCCGGTATTGGGGCCGGGTACAGCCGGGGCTCTGCGGGCCCTGTCCAGGAATCAGGATCCGCGACCAGTCCGGGGTGGTCGGCGGGCGGGAAGTGTCGGGAGTCAACAGGCCTTGGGAAGAGGGCTCCGCGACATCGACGAGATGTCGGTGGTCATTCTCGGTCTGGCCGAAAGGATTGGCCGTCGACTCAGAGCCAAGGACCGTTCAGGCTCGACTCTTTCCGTGCGGGTGCGGTTCCCGGGACCGAGACTTGTTTCGCGAAGTCATACCCTGTCTTCCCCGACGTCTTCGACCGCCGCTCTTGCCAACCTCGGCACCGAGCTGGTGCGCAAAGCGCTGGAGACCGCCGAAGGTGATCCGGTCACCTTGATCGGATTGTCCGTGTCGAATCTGACAACCGACCAGTTTCTACAACTCGAACTCGACATTGACGACGGCGACATTCTGCGCGCAGGAAGCGCCGAGGACCTTCGCCGCAGGTCGATCGATGAGAGCGTCGACGCGATCCTGGAGCGATTTGGGCGGGAGTTGGTCAGGTTCGGACGGAGCGCCCGTGGATCCAGTGACGAGTTCAGAAGATTGGCGGAACGGTCATGAGACTTCTTCACGAACTCTGACCGGACCCTTGCCTTCCCGGCGCAGCCCAACCTTGTCGTCATAGAAAAGGCGAGCCTCCTCCATGAAGGACGACGCGTTCCCCGCGTAGTCCATCATCGGGCCGATTGTCACCTCCCTCGTGGCGAAATCGACTGCGGCGAGCACGACGGGCACCCGGGCGGCCTCGGCAATCTTGAGAAAACCGGATTTCCAGTAGGGGACCATCTTGCGGGTCCCTTCCGGGGCCATGGCCAAAGCCATCTTGTCAGCTGTGTTGAACGCATCTGTGACCTGACCGATGATGCCTCCAGGCTTGGAGCGATCGACCGGTATGCCCCCGAGGTATCTGAATAGATAGCCGAAAGGCCAGCGAAAGAGCGTGTGCTTGCCGATGTAGCTGGCTTTGAACCTGAAATGGTGGAGGGCGGCAAGATAGGCGACGAAGTCCCAATTGGTGGTGTGCGGCGCACCGATCACGACCATCTTGGGGACATCGGGAAGGTTCCCGAGAAAGGTCCATCCTCTGAGCCTCATGTACCGATATGCCAGCCACTTCACGACGACGATGTTCTCAGATCGATACGACTAGCCCGAATCCCTCAGCAGCAGACTCCTAGCGCGATGGAGCCACCCGGTACCCCTCTTCGTCGACCCAAACCAGCGATGAGGCATGTCCCACTGCCTCCACGATTTCGGTAGCCATCGCCTCGTCAATGACTCCGTCGTCGTCATCACGATATATCACAGCCAGCCTTGCCTCTTTGGGAAAACGGCTGGCGATCATGCCCGGATGCGAGCAGACAATCGTCACTTTGAACGGAGTGATGACCTCGTCCGATGCGATGAGATCTCGGTCCCGTGCATTGACTCGAAGCAAATGCCAGGTTGCGAGCCCGGCGAATACGAATAGCGACGCCTGAATCGCCAGCGTGTCATCTCCCCCCGAGCCGAGCAGACGCTGGAACAGCACCACCAGGGTCCCGATGAGGGCACCCGCGGAGACCAGACCGGTGACTACGGCGAACCCGACGAGGTAGAAGCGGCGCGGCATCGTTCCGGCCTCTAGCTCTCGTGGAGCCTTGGTGGCCTTGGACCAGAACCAGAGCCAGACCGCCAGGGCG
>JAZFTN010000201.1:0-3514 GCA_036446715.1 Acidimicrobiia bacterium
TGACTTCCGCTTTTCGCACGACCATCGTTCGTCCCGAGAGTTCGCGCTGGTTCTCTTCGGATAGGTTCGGAATACCAGAAAGATCGGTTGTGACCAGGTGGTTCGGGGTATCGAGAAGGTCAAAGAAGTGAAGACTGACTCCGGTGAGCACCCGGCCCTTATCCGGAATGGTCTGATCGAGGACCACGTCGTAGGCAGAGATACGGTCTGTTGCGACGAACAGGAGATGCTCTTCATCGATCTCGTAGATCTCCCGAACCTTGCCGGAGGCGATGTGGGGAAGAGGGATCATGCGGCGGCAGAGTAGCGGGGCGCGCTATGCCGTCGAGTCGGGCGCATTCGTCACCCGAGTGTGGGCCCAAATCCCCTAGCGAGGCCTCGAATCGAATCGTAGCTTTGGAGAAAAGGAGGTGTCATGCGTGTACGCGATTTAATGACTACAGAGATTCTCACTGTCGGGCCGGAGGCTTCTCTCAAGGAGGCCGCACGCAGGATGCTTGAAGGTGAGATCAGTGGACTGCCTGTCACCAATGACGACGGCGACCTGGTTGGCATCATTACAGAAGCCGACTTCATGGACACAGAGGCAGATCGCCGCGTCACACGCAGAGCTGGGCTTCTTCGGTTATTCGTCCGTGATGTGGAGATCCCATCGCATCAGCGGCTTGTGGGTGATGTCATGACAACAGATGTCAAGGTCATCGGCCCCGAGTCGGATCACGCGGAGGCGGCGCGGCTGATGCAGAAGGTGGGGATCAAGAGAATCCCGGTTGTCATAGACGGCCGACTCATTGGTCTCATCTCGCGAGCCGACATGCTCAAGGCCTACGTCCGATCCGACCAGGAAATCATTGACGAGATCCGGGGGCACGTCATGAAAGACATCCTCTGGATCGACTCCCGACGAGTGGACGTCGAATGTGTTGACGGCAACGTGATCTTCAGTGGACACCTGGAGACCAAGTCCGACGCCAGCTTGCTCATCGAGTTGACGAGGAGACTCGATGGGGTTGCTTCAGTCAGTGATCATCTGACCTGGGAGGTGGACAACACCAAGCTGGAGATGGTGAGCCCACCCACCGGGTACGCCAGGGGCGACTGGGTAGTCAGGAATTGAACGAGCGGGATCGAAGGGCATCACCCTCTATGGAGATCGTCCCGGCCTAGCCTGTTGCCGCTTTGGCTTTGATGAGGTACGTCGTGTTTCATCCATGGCGGGTGGCCGCTGTGCTGCTCGTTGGGATTGTCCTCGGAACCGGGGCCTTCTATGTCTATGCGTTGAATGACGCCTTCGGCGCCATTGCCATTGAGGAATTCGATCCTGACGCGGCACGAAGCGCGATTGAGGCGGCGCCGGCGCCTGTGGTACCAGGTACGACCGTCTACGACTTCCAGATTGTCGACCCTGACTTTGACGTGAACGCCGATCCCCTCGATCTGATCGATGAACAGATCGAATCGATCCCGGATCCGAGGGATTTCAGCCCACACTCGTTTGGTGAGCCGGTCCCGGACGATGTGTTCGAATCGTATCTGCTCATCGGTACGGATGAGTCCGGGTTCCTCGCCGACTCGATCATCCTGGCTCTGCAACCCAGCGATCGCGGAGCACCCATCATGGTGAGCCTTCCCCGGGATCTTTACGTGTGGAATCTGTGCAAAGGGACCTTCACGCGGCTCAACACGGGGCTGGGCGGCTGCAAGGGCATAGCCTCGGGTTCCGAACTCATGGCAATCATGGTTGAGGACTACACCGGCATTCACGTGGATCATCTCGCGAGGATCAACTTCGGAGGATTTGCTCGACTGGTGGACACGATGGGCGGAATCACCGTTTGTGTCGACTACCCGACGCGAGACGCCAAGGCTCATCTGGATATTCCGACGCCTGGATGCCAGCGAGTCGACGGAGCCACCGCTCTCGGATGGGTCAGATCACGTCACACCGAGCAGCTGAGAGGAGAAGGTGAGTGGATCCAGGTGGCTGGTTCGGACTTTGCCAGACAAAACCGCCAGCAGGATGTTCTCTTTCAACTTGCGGCGGGGGCGGCTCGCTTTTCCTCACCGGCCACATTGGCAACCCGGCTATCAGCCGTTTCTTCCTCGGTGCGTCTCGACTCGTCGTGGTCTTTCGGACAAGCAGTGTCGGCAGCTTGGAGGTATCGGGGAATCTCGAAAAGCTCGGTGAATCGCTTCACGATCGAGATCATCAACATCAAGACCCCGCTCGGCGCTGCGGTTCTGCTGCCGGCTAAGCCATTCATGGAGCATTTGGAGTCGGTCCATCCCCTGGGCTAGTGGCCCGCCGCCCAAATAGCTACGCGGTCTCACCGGCCCTCGACGCCCCTGGCGGCGTCCTCCGCCTCGACGCATCTCGCCGATGCGCCTTCGTTGTGTGTCCTGGCCAGATGACGCCGATGACTCGGTGACACCGCGGCATCAATTGAGCGACAGACCACTAGAGCGTCAGCTCGGCCAGTCTGTCGAATACGACGCCGCTTGTCTCGCTCACCCTCTCGAGTGAGAAGCTCGCCTCGATGCGATCCCGATCGATCCCGATCTCCGGGTCGTCGGCCACAAGATCCCGGAGATGTCCCTTACCGTCCCACGCATCCATGGCATGGCGCTGGACGATGCGGTAGGCCTCATCCCTGCTGAGTCCCGACTCGATCAGAGACAGGAGCACCGCCTGGCTGAAGATCAAACCATTGGTGGCCTCGAGGTTGGCCGCCATGCGCTCCCTATCGACCACGAGGGTATCCACCAGTCCCGTGAACCTCACCAGCATGTAGTGGAGCGTGATCGATGCGTCGGGAAGCACCACTCGCTCGGCGGACGAGTGAGAGATGTCACGCTCATGCCATAGGGCGACGTTCTCCAGGCCGACCTGGGCGTAGCCCCGGAGAAGACGGGCCATCCCGGTCATGCGCTCCGAGAGAATCGGGTTGCGCTTGTGAGGCATCGCCGACGAGCCTTTCTGTCCTTTGCCGAAGCTCTCTCGGGCCTCCGACACGTCGGATCGCTGCAGATGGCGGATCTCGGTGGCCATCCGCTCTATCGAAGCCCCGATCAAAGCAAGGGTCGTCAGATACTCGGCATGCCGATCCCGGGCAGTTACTTGAGTCGAGGCGGGCTCGGATGTGAGCCCGAGGGCCTGACAGACATGCTCTTCGACCGCGGGAGACACCTGGGCGTAGGTGCCGACGGCGCCCGATATCTTCCCAACCGCGACCGAACTCCTTGCGGCTTGGAGTCTTTTGTGGTCCCGGCTCAGCTCGAAGGCCCAGCCGGCCAACTTGAGACCGAAGGTGGTGGGCTCCGCCCAAATCCCGTGGGTTCTGCCAATCATGTAGGTATGGCGATGTTCCTCGGCCTTGGCCTTCACAACCTCGAACAACCCTTCCAACGAAACGATGAGCAGGTCGGCCGCATCTCTGAGAAAGACGCCACCGGCGGTGTCGAGGACGTCGGAGGAGGTGAGTCCGTAATGAACCCAACCGGCTGCCCCCGGTCC
>JAZFTN010000202.1:0-3811 GCA_036446715.1 Acidimicrobiia bacterium
CCTGGAAATAGTGGAGACTCTTGACCTTGGAAGCGAGGATGAGAGTTATGGAAAACGAATCAACATCGAGGAAGCCGACGACGCGTCGCTACACGCCGCAGGAGAAGGCTCAGGCGGTGCGTCTGGTGCGTCAACTCCGTAAGGAGTTGGGGACGTCTCAAGGGACGGTGGGCAGGGTCGCTGAACAGTTGGGTTACGGTACCGAATCGGTCCGCATGTGGGTCAGACAGGCAGACATCGATTCGGGTGAGGCTTCTGGGGCGACGAGTGAGGAGAAGGCCCGGATCAAGGCTCTCATCCAGGAGAATCGGGAGCTGCGCAGAGCCAACGAAATACTCAAACGGGCTTCGGCTTTCTTCGCGGCGGAGCTCGACCGCCCACAGAGGTAACCGTGGAATTCATTGACGAGAACAAGGAGGAGTTCGGGGTCGAGCCCATCTGCACTGCGTTGCAGGTGGCCACCTCCACCTACTACGCAGCCAAGTCGCGGCCACTGTCGGTACGTGCGTTGCGTGACGGGGTGATGATGCCGATCCTGTTGGCACTGTTCCAGGCCAACTATTCGGTGTACGGGGCTCGGAAACTGTGGATAGCAGCACGGCGGGCCGGCCACACGATCGGCCGTGACCAGGTCGCTCGTCTCATGGGTGAGCTGGGTATTCGTGGTGTTCGGCGCTCTCGGCGGGTTCGCACCACCATCCCAAGCGACAAAGCCGACCGGCCCTCAGATCTTGTGGAGCGGGACTTCACCGCCGACCGGCCGGATCGCTTGTGGGTGACGGACCTAACCTATGTCGCGACGTGGCAGGGTGTCGCGTATGTGTGTTTCATCATCGACGCGTTCTCACGCCGTATCGTCGGATGGCGGGTCGCACGACACATGCGCACCGCAATGGTCCTCGACTCCCTCGAGATGGCACGCTCATCCCGTGGCACCCGCCTCGAGGGTCTCATCGCGCATTCAGACGCAGGATCCCAGTACACGTCTTTGCGTTACACGGAACGACTTGCTGAGTTCGGAGCCGTGCCTTCGATCGGTTCGGTCGGAGACGCCCTCGACAACTCGCTCGCGGAGAGTGTGAACAGCCTGTACAAGGCTGAGCTGATCCGGGGACCAGGCCAGGGGCCCTGGCACACCATTGAGGACGTCGAACTCGCCACCCTGGGATGGGTCCACTGGTACAACACGCAACGGATTCACAGCTACACAGGAGACATCCCGCCCACAGAGTTCGAGGACATCTACCATGCCGAAAGGAGCATCAAACACCCGATTGGAAACCAAAACATCGAGTCTCCATCAAACCCAGGGTGATCCAACTGTTGGGAGGCCATAGGTTCTCTTGGGGTCGTAGATCAAGGTTGGGAAAACCTGAGCTGTCGATCGAGTCTCATGCGTGTAGGTTCGTGGTGTTAGGTCGACGAATCTTCATCTGAATCGACGACCGCTGCATGCGGGCCCTCGAGCGCCCTTCCCCAAGGAACGCTCCCCCAGGGTCCGTATGCGCGTGACCCTCTCGCCCAAGAGAGATGCGAGATCCCGCACCGGTGTAGACCGCACGTATTGAGATCACACCGTATATGGGCGGGTCAGAGTTTGAGGTGCATGATGTGGACGGACGTAAGGCCTTCCGTTGAATGGCGGAAGGCGTCTGGCACGCTCCCAACGATCTCGATCACAGTGTCGAATCTGACAGATCAAACGCCAAGACAAGCTCCGACGAAACCCGCGCGGACGCATTCGAGCCTGCCCGAAGCCGTTGCGTACGAACTCTGGAGGAGTCCGCCAAGACAAAGCCGAGACCTAGCAGACACGACGCGTGCCAGCTCGAAACGTATTGGCGCTTCCCCTGCCGAATGTGGTCGCTGATATTGAGTACAAGCCGTCCTCCCGGGTGGAGGACCCGGCGAGCCTCGGTCCAGGCCTGCTCATGGAACTCTCGATACTTCGGACCCCAATGGAGATCACCGCTGTTGTCGCCGGACAAGCTCCGTCCGAGATCGTGGGTATAACTTCGACGCACGCTGCCGTCCTTGGCGTTGTGGCTATCGGCAAGACGGTTGCCGTACGTCGGCGATGTGACGACGGCATCAAACTCGGCTGCACCGAAGGGAATTGCGAGCGCATTACCCAGCAATGTGCGTTCGTGAAGATCAGCCCATTCACGCTCGATCTCGATTCCGACGGTTTCGATCTCCCAATCGACGTGCAAGGGAAGCTCGTGGATGCGTCCGACACCCGCAAAGGGATCGAGAATCTTGATGTGTGTAGGTTCAAGCAGCTCGCCGAGGACGGGAAGAATCGGCGTGCTGAACACGGCGGGATGTGCGACCCCGGTTGGATACAGCTTCTTTGACGGACGTCTAGTTGTCATAGAAGGACCATTGTGCTGACGGGGTGTGACATATCGTCTATTCGAGTGCGTCGAGCACGGCGTTCACTGACGTGAACACAACAACGTCAGTGAAGAGACCCGCCGCCTTGGCATCGTCAAGCAGATGCTCCGAGTACGAACCGTCCCTTGGCAAGTGGCTCGTGACCAAGATGTACGGCGGTCGATCATCGCCGTGTGAGTTTCGAAGATGCCATGCGTTTGCGACGGCCTTCTTGGCAGTATCCGATCGTTTGAGCCCCGGAACCTTCGATGCTGTGTTCCAGGATCCCTTGCATTCGATCCACACGTCAACACCGTTCTTCGTGCGAACGAGGAGGTCGACCTGCTCTCCCGAGGTTTCGTCCGTGAAGCTTGTGCTCAGGATCTCGTGGCCACCAGTCTTGACAATCGTTTGGACAGCTTCCTCAAAGGCCCGACCCTGGGCTGAAGATGAGGCTTGGAAGTCCGATGTCATCTCAGGCAGTGTGGCAGGTTCTGGTAGGCCTAGTAGCCGAAGACCAGGATGCCTTCGAATGGGAGACCCAGGCGACCACTGGCGTAAATGGCATCGAGCTGACCCACTGCATCGTCAAAGCTGTGCACCGTGACTTCCCGCCCACTCGACTGATGCCGGTAGGTGTTCATCACGCCGAGGGCCAGGAACCTCGCATCAACCAGTAGCGATGCCCTGATCAGATCTCGATAAACAGCGTTGCCTCGGGCACCCCGACCCGCCTCGACCTCTAGAACAACACCATGCCCGGGATGAAAGCCGTCAACCTCGTACGCAATCCTCTCTTCTCCTGACTCACCGAAGAGAACAGGCCGTCGAATCTTGTCCGTCGCCTTCTAGCCCGTCTCTACCCGAAATCCGATCGACTCCAACCCAACACGAAGATGGGCGAGCACACTGTCACTAGTCAGCCCGTCAACAGGTCCTGAGTCGATGTGAAGGCGGGCATCCGCCACGACCGAGCAGAACTCGTCCACCCACTCAGGGGCTGGGGCGTGGCGTGGGTAGAACATCCAGCGGGGATACATACCCGAGAGCTTGGCACAATTGAGGGGCGTCGAGCCGGACCCCCTGAACTCGCAGCACATATGGGCGGCCTCAAACCGACGACTAGCGAATCCATCCCTCTTCGTGGAAGGCGTCGTTGTGGGATCCACAAGCCCAAGGGTGTTGTGACCTGTGGGGTTCCGCTTCTTCCCAAAAGCGTCGCCATGAGGTCGATTGCTGCCAGGAGTTGGTGCTTCCATCAAAGGGCGTCGCAACACGCCGGGGTGTCTAGGGGGTAGGTGTCGTGGTCCGTCGCTCCCAGAGAAGAGCGTCGCTCTTCAGGGCAGGCGTTCGATGGTGCCTCGGAGATAGCGGGCTTGGCCGGCGTGCTGGAGATTGTCGCTGATCACGCTGATCAGGCGCACACCGACCAACA
>JAZFTN010000203.1:0-10323 GCA_036446715.1 Acidimicrobiia bacterium
CGTGACCAAGGGTGGGTTGGCACTGGCTACCACCTTCAATGACGAAGGCATGCATCGCTATCTGGTCAAGTCAGGCCTGGTGGATGAGGACATCCTGGCGAGCGTCGAGTCCGGAAGGACGACCCTCGCTCCCGACGTGGAGAACAGTGCCGGCACCATCGTTGATCTCCTCAGAGAGATGACAGTTGAGAGTATTTACCAACTCGGCCTGAATGGGGATTCCTTCGAGGTCGAAGAGAATGCCGAGACGCCTTACGCCAGTCCCAAGCCATTCGACCTCGAAGCGATCATCGATGACTCCAGGCAGCGACTCACAGACTGGGCTGAGGTCTCACAGACTGTTCCCGATCTCGATGAGGTCATGAGCTTTTCCCGAGATCTCGGGGAGCGATCCGAGGTCAGCATCAATCGGGATGGTTGGCGCGTTCTCAGCGAGATCGGATCGGGCTCGAGCGTGGTATCGATCGCCGGCGAGCTCGGCACCACCGATTTTTGGACCGCGCGCATCGCCGCGAGTCTCATCGACGAGGAGCTTCTCGTTGTCGATGAGGTCCATTCAGCTGTAGAAGTGCAGACACCAGCCGGAGGTACGGAGCCTTCCAGTGACGCCGAGGTCGTTTCCGAGGTCTCTGATGAGGACCTCGATCCCGACGAGTCATGGTGGGAGGAGCCCGAGGCAGAAGACGGTGAGCAGGCCACCCCGTCCGAGGAAGTCCCGGCCGCCCAGTCGGACGAGGCACCGAAGGATGAAGTACCCGAGGTCAAGACGACTTCGATCTTTGGGGCATTCGCACCGGGGGCCTCCAAGGAGCCTGCGGCCGTGGTCAAAGAGGACCTGTCACAGCTTCCCATGGTCGACGAGGGTGACGACGACAAGGTTGAGGACGACGAGGTTGAGGACGACACCGAAGCCTTCCTCGAGAAGGTGTTCTCCGAACTCGACAGCTCGGATGATGAGGAAGAGGGAGAAGAAGAGGGTTATGGGCTGCTCCGTCGACGTCGCATGGGTGCGATGAGAGACACCTCAGGTGACGTCTAAGACGCGAATCCAATTCACTACCCACTAGGTTGCTCCGACGATGACGGTAGTCATCGTCGGACTTCTTGGTTTTGGCCTCGGTTTGGCCGCACACGACCTCGCGATCCAGGGTCTCACCGAGGACTGTCTGCTGCGCCCGTTTGCCGGGACCTGCCCCAATTGCACCCACGGTCGAGGCTGGCTCAAGCTCAGGTGCCCGCAATGTGGACGGAGCATCAGTAGGGAACCGTTTGTGGCGATGGTGTCGGCGCTCGTGGCGGTGGGTTTCTCCAACACCGTGGGCATCAGCTGGACACTGATTGCCTACGTCGGGTTTCTCATGCTGAGCATGGCCCTTCTTGTGACCGATCTGGAGGAGTTTCGGATTGTGGACCGTCTCAATCTCAGGGGGTCGGCGATGTTGGCTGCCGGACTTGGGGTCACTGCCCTGATCGACGGAGACCTCGACTCTCTATGGCGAGGCCTGGCGGGAGCGGCGGCCTATTTCGCCGGCGCCACCGCTCTTTGGCTTCTGGTTCGTGGACGCGGTTTTGGAGCGGGCGACGTGAAGCTGGCTCCTCAACTTGGTCTGTTCGCAGCCTACGTCTCATGGGGAACGCTTGGCTGGGCGGTCTTTGCCACCGCGCTGATCGGCGGAGTCATCGCCATTGGGATGATGGCTTTCGGAGCGGCCAAGATGAAGACCGAGTTGCCCTACGGACCACCGATGATCATCGGCGCCTGGCTGGCGATAGTTCTGGCCGGGATCGGCGCTTTCACGATACCGACCTAGCATTCTCTCATGCTCAGATTTCTCACCGCCGGTGAGTCTCACGGACCGGGTCTGGTGGCGATCGTCGAAGGTCTCCCCAAGGGTTTATCGATCACCCACGATGACCTTGCCCTAGAGCTGAGACGCCGCCGACATGGCTACGGCCGTGGAAAGCGGATGGCCATCGAAACCGATGACCTCGAGATTCTGGGAGGCATCAGGCACGGCGAGACGCTTGGCTCACCAGTCTCGGTTCTCATTCGAAACTCGGAGTGGTCCAAGTGGAGTGAGGTGATGAGCCCCGAACCCGGCGAGGCCGGCAAGGAGATCACCCGTCCTCGTCCCGGTCACGCCGACCTTGCGGGAATGATCAAGTACGACACCCAAGATGCCCGCGATATCCTGGAAAGGGCCTCGGCAAGGGAGACTGCGGCGCGCACCATCGCAGGGGTACTGGCCAAAAGACTGTTGAGCGAGGTTGGCGTGACAGTGATCAGCCATGTGGTCTCGATTGGCCCGGTGCAAAGCGACGGACCGATCCCAGGTCCGGAAGATGGGGCGAAGATCGATGCCAGCGAGGTTCGTTGTCTCGACAAACTTGCCTCGGAGCGCATGGTCGAAGCCATTGATCAGGCTCGCAACGATCGCGACACGCTCGGAGGAGTGTTTGAGGTGCTGGCATACGATGTCCCGGTGGGCGTCGGATCTCACGTCCACTACGACCGGAGACTCGACGGAATCCTCGCGGCTGCCCTGATGTCGATCCCGGCTATCAAGGGGGTGGAGGTAGGCGACGGTTTTGCTGTGGCAGGCCTGCGGGGATCGAAAGCGCACGACGAGATAGTGCGCGTCGATGGGAGTGTCGGGCGCGAGACCAATCGTGCCGGGGGAGTAGAGGGCGGCATCAGCAATGGCGAAGTCATCCGGGTGCGGGGCGCCATGAAGCCCATTTCTACCCTCATGCAGCCATTGCGAACCGTCGACATGGCAACCGGGGAACCGGCACAGGCAGTGCGTGAGCGTTCCGACGTGTGTGCGGTGCCTGCTGCGGGTGTCGTCGGAGAGCAGATGGTGGCGTTCTTCCTAGCCGCGGAGTTCCAGCGCAAATTCGGAGGTGACACGGTTTCCGAGTTTGCTGACGCGATCGCGAGGCATCGGGCAAGTGTTCATCTTCGAACATCGAGATGACTCTGTGGCTGGTTGGAATGATGGGATCGGGCAAGACCATTGCGGGCAGGATGGCCGCTTCCCGTCTGTTGGTGCCCTTTGGGGACACAGACGAAGCGGTAGCGGAGCGGATGGGTTGTTCGGTTGCTCAATTGTGGGGCTCACTTGGCGAGGCGGCGTTTCGTGACATGGAGAAAGTGGCTCTGGTGAACCTGGCCGGGAGCGAGGGGATCGTCGCCACTGGTGGCGGCGTCGTGCTCGACGAGGAGAACCGCCGCATTCTGACCGAATCCGAAAAGGTGGTCTGGCTGGTGGCGTCACCGACGATTCTCGAAATGCGGCTTGCTTCAACTGTGGATCGTCCGGGTTTGGTGTCTTCTCAGGCCCAGACCTTCGAGTTCCTTGCCGAATTGGCTGAACAGCGCTCGTCTCTATACACCGAGGTGGCCACCCATCGAATCTCGACCGATTCCATCGATGTCGGAGCTGTGGCGAGCAAGATCGTGGACATATGGAAGACCTGAAAGTCGCCGGGGTCACCGAGGTGGTCATCGGGAAGGGGATGCCCTCGCCCCTGCTTCCAACACGTCCCGATCGCCGTCGTGTTGCGATCCTCACCCAACCTGCCGTCACCCCGAAGGCTCTGGAGATCGCCGCTGCTCTGAGATCCGAGGATCTGCTCGCAGAGGTCATCGGTTTGCCCGATCGCGAGGACGCCAAGACCTTGAGTGTGGCCGAGTCCGTCTATGAGGCATTCGCGAAGTTCGGGCTGTCCCGTGGTGACACCGTGATCGGAGTCGGCGGGGGAACGGTCACCGATCTTGCCGGCTTTGTCGCCGGCACTTGGATGCGTGGAGTGGAAGTGGTCCACATACCAACAACGCTGCTTGGCGCCGTCGATGCGTCCATAGGCGGCAAGAGCGGTGTGAACCTGGGTGGCAAGAACCTGGTCGGTGTCATCTGGCATCCGAGACTGGTGGTCGTGGACACCGATGTGATGGACGCTCTGCCGGTGGCACTGATGAGCGAGGGCTTCGCCGAGGCGTTCAAGACCGGTTTGGTTGGAGACTCAGCGTTGTGTTCCTTGCTCTCTTCCCAGGGTGTCCTTGCTCCTCTCGACGAGGTCGTGCGACGCGCCATCACGGTGAAGGCGGGCATCGTCACCCGTGACGAGAGAGAGGATGGAGAGCGGGCCTATCTGAACTATGGCCACACCATCGGACACGCCATTGAGTACGCCTCAACTCTGTCACACGGTGAGAGTGTGGGTTTGGGGATGATCGCCGCCTCGCGCATCTCTGAGAAGAATCAGGGATTTGACGGGTTGGAGATGGTCGTCTCGACGATTGATCGTCTGGGTCTCCCCACCTCTGTGGACGGTCTCGACGCCGCACGGGTCCTGGACCTGATACGGCATGACAAGAAGCGTGACGGAGAGGGGCTTCGAATGGTCCTCCTCCGCGAAATCGAAGACCCGGTGCTCTGCCACGTCGAGGAAAGCGACCTCGAGTTCGGCATGGCGGCCGTAGGGCTTTGAGCCGGGTACCGTCCCCGACGCCGAACCTCAGGAAGCGCAAATGATCAGCACAAACGACGTCAGGCCCGGTATGGCAATGGAACTCGACGACGGTCTCTTCTCGATCGTCGAGTATCAGCACGTCAAACCCGGAAAAGGCAAGGCTTTCGTCCGGATGAAGCTCAAGAAGCTGGACACGGGCCAGGTCATCGATCGCACATTCAGGGCAGACGAGAACGTCCAGCAGGCGATCATCGATCGAAGCGACCACCAGTACCTCTATTCGGACGATCTCGGGATCCACTTCATGAATCTCTCTGACTACGGACAAATCGTGCTGCAACCCGATGATGTCGGAGGGGCCGCCAGATACCTCGTCGATGGGATGACCGTCAGCCTGAGTATGTACAAGGGGACGGCTATTGGAGTCGACATGCCGGCCTCGGTCGAACTCGAGGTGACCTATGCCGAACCCGGGGCAAAGGGTGACACCCGGACTGGTGCGACAAAGACGGTCACGCTCGAGACGGGGATCACCATTCAGGTGCCTCTCTTTGTCGAGCGAGGCGAGAGGGTGAGAGTCGACACACGGAGCGGGGAGTACCTGGCACGGGCATGATCAAAGACTCTGAGTCGATCATGATCCCCGCTCGCATATCGGCGAGAGACCTCGCCGATGCAATCAACAAAGAAGTCAGTGAAGTTCAGGCCGTGCTCACCGCCCGCGACGAACCCGGCGGGCCGGACGATCCTCTGGAGGCCAAGCTCGCTATTGCAGCAGCGGGTGTTCTGGGTGTGTCGGTGGTGATCGAGGCCAGAGACCTGGCCCTCGAGTATCTCTATGAGTATGAGACCCGTGGCGAGATGGCCGAAGACCCAGAGGGCAGAGCCGGGCGGCTTGTCAAGGGGGTGGTCGACAGCCTGGATGATCTGGATGCTCAGATCGAATCGGTGTCCGAGCACTGGAGCGTCGCCAGGATGCCTCTGGTCGACCGAAACATCATCCGTCTCGGGCTCTTCGAATTGCAAAGCGCAGCAGAGCCTCCGACGGCGGTCATCGTCTCAGAGGCCGTTCGTCTGGCGCAGGTCTATTCGACCGAGAAGTCTGGCTCCTTCGTCAACGGTGTGTTGGCGACACTCGCCAGGTCCGTTCGCGACCAATGAGTTGGTGGAGCCGGCCTTCGGGGGTTACTGTCGCTTTAGACCTTTAAGGACGGTCCAGCGAGACCGGAAAGGAAAACCATGGGGACCTCCCCATTGCGGCCTGGGGCTCACACATGCCACAGGTGATGACGAGCGAGGATATCCATCGCGCCCTCCGCCGCATCTCCCATGAGATCCTGGAAACTCATCGCGGGGCCGACGAGATAGTGATCATTGGGGTTCACACGCGTGGGGTGCATCTCGCCCGGGAGCTGGCAGACACCATCGGCGAATTCGAGAACTGTGTCATTCCCACCGGCGAGCTCGACGTAGGTCTCTATCGGGACGACAGACGTTCTCGCTCGGATATCGAGCCCAAGCCCACTCACATACCCTTCGGGATCGAAGGCCGAAGGGTCGTCATCGTCGATGATGTCCTCTACACCGGCCGCACCGTGCGGGCAGCCCTCGACGCACTCACTGATGTTGGCCGGGCTGTCTCCACGGAGCTGGCCGTTCTGGTCGATCGCGGCCATCGCGAACTTCCGATTCGGGCCGATTACGTAGGCAAGAACCTGCCCACCTCCAAAAACGAGAGGGTGAGAGTGCGAGTACACGAGGTCGACGGCGAAGATGGCGTCTGGATCGAAAGGGAGCACTCGCCTTGAAGGGCCTGACGACTCTGCGCGGCCTGGGCCGATCGGAGCTCAACGAGCTGATCGAATCCGCGTTGGTCTACGCGGGTCGCGCTGAAAAGGGGGAGGCATCTGGTGATCAATTGTCCGGTCGGGCCGTGGCAATGATGTTCTTCGAGCCCTCCACGCGCACCCGTCTCTCGTTCGAGCTCGCCGTCAACCGTCTCGGAGGCGCTCTGATGACTTTCGAGCCGGACACCGCCTCAACCAAGAAGGGGGAGTCTTTGAGAGATACGGCGCTGACGGTGACAGCCATGGGCGCAGACATCCTCGTTGTGAGGCATTCCGAGGCCGGTGTCCCCGATGCCATACACGACTGGACCGGCGTACCGGTGGTGAACGCCGGTGATGGCGCTCATGAACATCCGACACAGGCGCTTCTCGACGTCGTGACGCTTCATCGACGCTTCGGGTCGCTTCACGGCCTGCGCATGGGCATTGTCGGGGATATCCGACAGAGTCGGGTCGCGGGAAGCCTGTTTCATGCGATGCCGGTTCTCGGCGTCGACACCGTGCTGATCGGCCCCGAATCCCTTCTCCCCGAACGTGAGCCGGACGGCTTTGAGATGTCAACCGACCTCGACAGCCATCTCGGTGACCTGGATGTTCTGTATCTGCTGAGAGTGCAGCGGGAAAGAGGCACCCTGATCCCTGACGACTACATCGAGCGGTTCCGGGTGGACTCAGAGAGAGCGGCCGCAATGAAGCCGGAGGCGGTTGTGATGCACCCCGGTCCGATCAATCGCGACGTCGAGATCACCGGAGATGTCGCCGACGGCCCCCGTTCACTCATCCTGAGCCAGGTGGCCAACGGCGTGCCAACCCGGATGGCCGTGCTCACGGCGCTCAGGGACGGGATCACATGATTCTGATCAGAGGCGGCGATGTGTTCTCAGACAGCGGTTTCGATGTCAAGGACGTGCTGATCGACGGTGAACGGATTGCCGCCGTTGGGGCTGTTGACGTCGAAGGGGTCATCGAGGTCGTGGATGCCTCCGGCTGTCTGGTTGGTCCCGGTTTTGTCGACATGCACACCCATCTTCGCGATCCGGGCCATACATGGAAAGAGGACATCGCCTCAGGGTGCGCCGCGGCTGCTGCCGGTGGCTTCACGGCGGTCGTAGCGATGCCCAACACCGATCCGCCGATCGACGGGGCGAGGATTGTCGAAGAGGTGGTGCGCCGCGGAAGAGAGGCCGGTCTGGTCGAGGTTGCCGCCGCCGCCGCCATGACTCTTGGCCGTGCCGGTTTGGTCCCGTCCGACATAGAGAGTCTGTACGAGTGTGGGGTGAGGATCTTCACAGACGACGGGGACTCCGTCGCCGATGCTGCCGTTCTGCGTTCGGTGATGGCGCGGATAGCTGCTCTTCCCGGGGCCATCGTCGCCCAGCATGCCGAGGATGCATCGATGACCGTGAACGGGCACATCCACGAGGGAACGATGTCGGCTCGTTTGGATGTCGGCGGGCTGCCAGCCCACGCGGAGGTCGATGTGGTCAGACGTGACCTCGACCTCGTTCGCGAGACCGGAGCCGGTTATCACTGCCAACACGTGTCGGCAGCGGAGACGATCGAATTGATCCGCAACGCCAAGGCCGAGGGACTGGCTGTCACGGCAGAGGTGACCCCCCACCATCTCTCCTTTGACGAAGCGGCGCTGTTGGACCTCGACACCGATTTCAAGATGTACCCACCCCTCCGGTCGGGTGAGGACCGGTGGGCCCTCAGAGAGGCATTGAATGACGGGACGATCGACGTGGTGGCGACCGACCACGCACCTCATGCACCCGAAGAGAAGGCTGTGGCGTTCGAAGAGGCTCCACGGGGGGTCATCGGGCTCGAAACGGCTGCCGCTGTTGTATCGGAAGTCGTCGAAGATCCGAGACGGATGTTCGAGGCGCTGAGCCTGAAGCCGGCCTTGATCGCAAGTCTCAGAGATCAGGGCCGTCCGATTGCCGTCGGCGAGCCGGCGAACATCGTGGTTTTCGATCCACGCCAGGAGTGGACTCCTGAGACGTTCGTTTCCAGATCGTCGAACAGTCCCTACAAGGGATATCGTTTGAAGGGGCGTCCTCTGGTCACAGTGCACAATGGAAGAGTCGTCTACAGCCTGATTGGAGCCAAATGAGAGGGAAAGCGCCGGCGTTGCTGGCGACAGCAGACGGTGAGGTGTTCCGGGGAAACTCGGTCGGCGTACCCGGTGTCGTCACCGGGGAGGCTGTTTTCAACACATCGATGACGGGTTATCAGGAGATATTGACCGACCCTTCATATGCGGGCCAGGTTGTTGTGATGACCTCTCCCCATATCGGCAACTACGGCATCGTCGAACTCGATGCGCAGTCTTTGGGGCCGACCGTCTCCGGATTCGTCATGCGATCTCTGTCCCGAAAGGACTCGAGCTGGAGATCGGAGGGCAGTCTCGCCGATTACCTGCAGCGCCATGACGTCGTTGCCGTAAGTGAGATCGACACCCGCCGGCTCACCCGACACATACGAGATCGAGGCGCCATGCCGATCGCAATGGGCTCCGACGTCTCCGAAGCTGACCTGATCGACATGGCGGCAGACGCTCCGACCATGCAAGGTCGAGACCTGGCTTCCCAGGTCACCACACGTGAGCCATACCGGCTCGACGCAGAAGGGGAGAGGAAGGGTCTTGTGGTCTCCATCGACCTCGGACTGAAGAAGGACATCCTTCGCAACCTGACAAGACGCGGATTTGATGTCGAGGTCGTCCCGGCGGCGACGGATGCCGAGACGATTCTCGCAATGGCCCCGGACGGGATCTTGGTCTCCAACGGACCCGGCGATCCGGAGCCTCTGACGGCGACAATCGAATGTCTGCGATACCTGATTGGCAAACGGCCGCTGTTCGGAATCTGCCTCGGTCATCAGGTCCTTGGGCTTGCCGTCGGCGCCTCCACGTTCAAACTCCCTTTTGGTCATCACGGGGGAAATCATCCGGTGCGACGTCTCGATGACAACCGTGTTGAGATCACGGCTCAGAATCACGGCTTTGCCGTCGATCTGTGGTCTCTGACCGACGATGACCCGGTCGAAAGGGGAGGACTCATCAAACGAGGTCTTCTCCCGGAGGCGGTGGAAACACCATTCGGGCGTCTGCGTCCATCACACCAGAATCTGAACGACGGGACTCTGGAGGGAATGGTTCTCGAAGATGTGCCCGCCTTCTCCGTCCAATACCACCCTGAGGCCGCTCCCGGCCCCGGGGACGCCCGAGGGTTGTTCGACGACTTCGTCTGGTTGATCGAAGAGGCAGGCTGATGCCTCGTCGTAGCGACATCAGGTCGATCCTCGTGATCGGCTCGGGCCCGATCGTGATCGGCCAGGGATCTGAGTTCGACTACTCGGGCACTCAGGCGGCGAAGGTTCTCAAGGCCGAGGGTTACCGGGTCATCCTCGTCAATTCGAACCCCGCGACCATAATGACCGACCCAGAGTTCGCCGACGCCACATACATCGAGCCGATCACACCCGAGGTAGTGGCGGAAGTGATCGCCCGGGAGCGTCCGGACGCATTGTTGCCGACGCTCGGCGGACAGACCGCCCTGAACGTCTCGGTCGATTTGGCTCGCAGCGGGGTCCTCGAGCGACACGGCGTCGAGATGATTGGCGCCGACCTCGAAGCGATCACGACGGCCGAGCATCGTGGAAAATTCAAGGAGAAAATGGAGGCGGTGGGTCTCGACGTGCCACGGGCCGGATATGCCAGATCGATGGCTGATGCGTTGAACATCGCCAAAGAGATCGGCTACCCGGTGATGGTGCGCCCATCGTTCATCCTCGGGGGCAGCGGCACCGGAATCGCCGACACCGAGGAGCAATTGCTCGACGTAGCCCGGGAGGGCCTGACGGTGTCACCGGTCGGAGAGATCCTGGTGGAGGAGTCAGTGCTGGGCTGGAAGGAGTACGAGCTGGAGATCATGCGTGACGGCGCCGGTAACGCGGTGATCGTCTGCGGGATCGAGAACTTCGATCCCATGGGCGT
>JAZFTN010000204.1:0-10908 GCA_036446715.1 Acidimicrobiia bacterium
TAGGGGCAGCCGCCCCCGCCTTCGACACTCACCAGCACCTAGCCCACTGCCTTCTTGTACTGACGCACGGACAGCGGTGCGAAGACAGCAATGATGGCCACGATCCAGGCAAAGGATTGGAGGATCAGTGTCCCCTGGTCGAGACCGAGTAACCCGAGGGCCTCTTCGGGGATCATCAGAGAGCGCACCGTGTTGGCCACGATGGTGACCGGCTGAACCTCGGCGAAAGTCTGAAGCCAGTCGGGCATCGCAGATGTCGGAACAAAGATCGAGGAAGCGAACACCAGCGGGAATATGGGAAGAAAGCCGGCCGACTGGGCCGCCTCTGGTGTCTTCACCGCAAGGCCAATCGCTGCCATCACCCACGAGAACGAATAGCCAAACAGCAGCGCCACTCCGAAACCGAGAGCCATCTTCCAGAACCCCTGCTCAAATCTCCATCCCATCAGATACCCGACAACGAGCATCAGGCTGAAGACAAAGCTGTTGCGAACCAGATCGGCCAGAGTTCTGCCGGTGAGCACGGCAGACCTGGCCATGGGTAGCGAGCGGAAACGGTCGATCACTCCGGCTCCCAGATCCTCTGTGAGCCCCAAAGCAGTGGCGGTCGCCCCGAAGGCTGCCGACTGAATCAGGATGCCGGGGATCAGCCAGTTGATGTACTGATCTGGTCCGGCGGGTATCCCGGTGGTTATGGCTCCGCCAAACACATAGTTGAAGAGCAGCAGGAACATCACCGGCTGCACGGTGGAGAACAGGAGCAGCTGCGGGATACGGATGAAGCGAAGCACGTTTCGCCGTGTGATGACCGCGGTGTGTATCACCGCGCTCCGTAGCGGAACCCGGCTTCTTGGTCTGATATTCGTCGTCACACTCATCCCCTACGACGCGATCTAGCCGTAACCGGCTGACTCTCGTCTTCTGCCGTGTGGCCGGTGAGTGTGAGAAACACGTCGTTGAGTGTTGGCTTTCTCAAGGCGATGTCCCTCGGCTCTATTGCCGCCGAGTCCAATTCACGGACCACTGCTGTCAGGGTCTTCGATCCGTTCGGAGCGGGAATGGAAAGTGAGGCTCCCTCAACCTTTGGCTCCTCTCCGGCGACCCGGGTGAGGCACTCCACGGCAAGGGCGCGGTCGTCATTGTGGACATGGATCTCCACAACATCACCACCAAGTGTGGCCTTGAGCTCGTCCGACGTTCCCTCCGCGATCAGTTTTCCGTGGTCGATGACACCTATGCGGTCGGCAAGACGATCCGCCTCCTCCAGGTATTGGGTGGTGAGAAGCAAAGTGGTGCCACCATCCACCATCTCCTCGATGAGGTCCCAGAGCGCAAGCCTGCTGGCCGGGTCGATCCCGGTCGTCGGCTCATCGAGAAAAAGGACCTCCGGTCTGCCCACCATCGATGCGGCGAGGTCGAGTTTGCGGCGCATCCCTCCTGAATAGGTCTTGACCTGAAAGTCCGCGACCTCGGCAAGGTTTATGCGATCGAGGACCTCATCGGCCCGTGATCTGGCCTCTTCCTTGCTCAAGTTGTAGAGACGGCCCACCATCTCGACGTTCTCCCGTCCTGTCTGGTGCTCGTCTACGGCGGCGAACTGGCCGGCCAGCCCGACTTTTCGACGTACCCCGACAGGGTCGGTGATGAGGTCGACCCCGGCCACCGATGCAGATCCCGAGTCAGGGGTGAGGAGGGTCGTCAGCACTCGAATCAGTGTGGTTTTACCTGCGCCGTTGGGTCCGAGTAGGCCGTAGACGATCCCCTCTTCGAACTGGATGCTGACGCCGTCTAAGGCGTGTGTGTCGCCGAAGTGTTTGACGATGTTCTGAGCTTCGACGGCGTTCACGAACGGTTGATGGTAATGCCTTGGTCCTCTACGTCCTTCGTTCGGCAGCCAGTCGAAACAGGTGGCTTGCCCCTTCGCCGAGGGATTCGAACCGTGTGTCCTGAGTCTGTCCCCGAAGCCAACGGATGTAGATCTGTTGAAGAACCACTCCGAGCTTCCAAGCTCCGAAGACCAGATACCACTCGATCGACGAGAGATCCCTACCGGACAGATCTCCGTATCGGAGCACAGCCGACCTTCGATCGAGCCAGCCGGGCGCAGTCGTCGGCATCATGCCGAGAGCATCCGGCGCCTCCCCCGGATCAAACCAGGAGCCCATGAGGGTGCCGAGGTCGGCAAGAGGGTCTCCCCGGGTTGCCATGTCCCAGTCATAGACAGCGATGCATCTCCCCGGGTCGTCTGTTGCCACTGCCATGTTGTCGAGCCGCCAGTCGTTGTGAAGCAAAGTGACCTCGGACGAGTCGGGCAGCTCGGCGAGCAACCAGAAGGCAAGCTCGTCGGCTTCCTCGTTGTCCTCGTGTCTCGACCGTTCCCATCTAGCTGTCCATCCCTCGACCTGACGCCTGAGAAAACCCTCCGGGTGTCCGAGATCTCCAAGATCGCACTCCTCGGGGTCGGCCGAGTGGAAATCGGCCAGAGTGTCTACAACTACTTCAGACAGCTTCCGATTGGCCGTCTCGTCTGCACCTCCCCCGAATCGGGTGGGTATCTCACCGCGAACCACCACTCCGGGCCGTCGTTCCATGAGGAAGAAGGGACTTCCGATCACGGAACCGTCATCACAAAGAGCCACGGCTCGCGGCGCATTCTCAAACACGCGCCACAGCCTGGAAAGGACTTTGTACTCGCGACCCATGTCATGGGACTTGGCTGCCACCGGCCCCAGGGGTGGCCGTCGCAGTACCAGTTCGACTCCATCGGGGAAGACGAGGAGGTAGGTCAGGTTTGCCTTGCCTCCGCCAAATTGGCTCACCTCGGGTGTCCCTCGCGGTAGCTCCGCCGCCGTCCCCATCCAGGAGACGACGGCGCCGATGTCGAACTGCTCGTCGGGTCGCACGGCGATGAGATCGGTCACGTGAGTGAGGTTATCCGCACAGGTCAGGTTGCCGACACGTATACCCTGCAGCGGTCTTGTTCAACACGCCATTCGAGATCTCCGACCGGCTCACCGACCAATGGGCCGATCTTGCCCCTGTGGATGCGACGGCACATGGTGTCACCGGGCGTGATCATCTCTGCACCGACTATTCGCCTGATGGCGAGGCGATGCGGGCTGATCTGTATAGGTCCACCAGACAGCAGTTGAGTGAGCACCTCGACCACTCCGATCTTGTCCAATCCATGGCCTCGAAGGTGATCGTTGGCTGGCTTGACTCGCGTGTCTCGGACTACGACAGCCGTGAATGGACCCGTGACATCAACCATATTTCCGGACCGTTCCAGGACATGCGTGACTCCTTCGACGTGATGCCCAGAGCATCGGGGGAGGACTGGGCCTCGATCTGTGCCCGTCTCAATGGGTTCGGGGGGATGCTGGCGGGTTATCGGACGTCACTGGCTGTCGGCGTTGAAGCCGGTGACACGGTCGCGGTTCGTCAGGCCGAGTCCCTATTGGAGCAGGTTGAGGCATCGGCCTCAGAAGAATCACGATTTCTCGGTTTCCCCGGCGAGGCCGACTCGGTGGGTATCGACTCCGTGCGGGTGACCGAAGCCATAGACGCTGCCAGAGCGAGCTGTAGCGACTTCGCCGAATGGCTGCGGCATTCTTATCTACCTGCTGCGAACCCGGAGGATGCCGTTGGCGAGGAGCGGTATCTACAGGGTGCAGATCGTTTTTTGGGGATGGCACTCGATCCCCATGAGACCTACGACTGGGGATGGTCGGAAGTGCACCGACTTCGTGGGGAGATGGCGGTCACCGCCGCCGATATCGACCGCGACCTCACCATCGAGCAGGTCATTCATCTTCTCGACACCGATCCGCAGCGCTCGGCGGCAACACGCCAGGAGTTCGTTGATTTTGTCTTCGACATCCAGCAGCAGGCTATTGACCAGCTTGCGGGCGAGCATTTCGAGGTACCCGACGAGATGAGATCGATCAGTGTCAACATCGCTCCGCCGGGTGGGAGTCTCGGCGCCTGGTACGTCGGCCCCTCCGAGGACTTCAGCCGGTCCGGATCCATCTGGTACGCACCAGGAGAAAGGGAGCGGATTCCTTACTGGCAGGAGGTGTCAACGGCGTACCACGAAGGATTCCCGGGCCACCACTTACAGGTTGCGACCGCCGTTCATGAGCGAGAGAAGCTCTCCCGATTTCAGCGCAGCGTGGTCTGGTATTCAGGGTCGGGGGAAGGTTGGGCTCTCTATGCCGAGCGGCTCATGGATGAACTCGGGTTTTTCGAGAAGCCCGAATATCGATTGGGGTTGCTGTCGAGCCAGCTCTTCCGTGCCACCAGGGTGGTCGTGGACATCGGAACCCAGCTGGAGCTACGTATCCCCGACCACGCGCCCCTTCACCCAGGTGAGCAGTGGGATTATTCAACAGCGGTGGACTACATGGAGAAAGTCGGTCTCAACGCCCGTGACATCGCCGAGTCCGAGGTCAAGCGTTATCTGGGCTGGATCGGGCAGGCAATCTCCTACAAGGTGGGAGAGCGGGAGATCCTGAAGATCCGCGACGAGGCAAGGGCTCGAAACGGGTCGGGATTCGATCGGAAGAGATTTCATCGTCAGTTGCTGGAAGCAGGTGCGATACGACTCGATCTGCTGAGAGAGGTCATGCTTTGAAGAAGAAGACGTTCGACATGGGCGACACCGAGCTTCGGGACACCTACAAGCTTCTCTCCGGTGTGGTGGTTCCTCGCCCCATTGGATGGATAGGGACGAGACGCGATGACGGTAGTTTCAATCTGGCTCCGTTCTCGTTCTTCAATGTGGTGTCAGCCAACCCGCCCACCGTGCTCTTCTCCGGAGGACGTCACCCCGATCGCCCCAAGGACTCGGTGGCCTTCTCCGAGAAGACAGGTGAGTTCACAGTCAACATCGTTTCGGAGGATATTGCTGATGCGATGAATGTGACATCGGGCTCGTTCACCTCCGGCGATGACGAGTTCGCCATCGCCGGGCTGACCGCCGTTGTCGGTACCAAGGTGAACGCGCCGATGGTGGCGGAGTCCCCGGCCAATCTCGAGTGCCGTGTTGTCGACATCCTCGATCTGGGTACCGAGGGGGGTTCCAGGGTCGTGATCGGACAGGTGGTGGCGATGCATGTCTGGGAAGACGCTCTGGACGGCACCCGGATAGACAACGACGTCCTGGCAGCTATCGGCAGGATGGCAGGCAACTCTTACATCAACACCCGCGACAGGTTCGAGTTGACCAGACCGAGCTAGCTCACTTGCAGCCGTTGACAATGAGGCTGGGGTAGGGGTTGACGGCGTCTCCGCTGTTCGGAAACATCCCGAAGTGGAGGTGAGGGCTTGTCCCCTGGGCGTTCCCGCTGCTGCCCACATAACCGATGACGTCGCCGGCATTCACGCGGCCGCTCTTGCCGAAGCCTTCCATGTGGGCGCCGATATACATCACGCCGTCGTCGCCCCTCAAGTTGAACTGTTTACCGCCGATCGATCCGGTCTTGAACGAAACGGTTCCGGACGTCGGGGCGTAGACCTCGGCTCCACGAAATGAGCCCAGATCGATACCTTTATGCCAGCGGGTGCCACCACCCCGAGGGGCTCCCCAGCCATTGGAGAATCGAGCGTTCCTGACCGGACACACCCAACTGGAGCCACCGGGGACAACGAGGACCTGGCCTACCCGGATCAGGTTGGGGTTGGAGATGTTATTGGCGCTGGAGAGCCGGCTGATTGTGGTCCCATGCCGGGAAGCTATGTCGCCCAGTCGGTCACCACGCTTGACGATGTAAGAGGTCTCACCAGTTCCGCTCCCTTCGACGACGTATCCCGGCCCGTCTAGTAAGAGGTTGTATCCGGTGTAGATCACACGATTGAGGATCCCGTTGGCGCGGGCAATCTGCTCGACCGTCACGCCGTGTTCGGCTGCGATGCTCTCGATGCTCTCGCCGGCCGCCACCTTGTGCGAGCCCGAATGGGGCGTGCCGGCCGGTGGAGCCTCAGCACCGTCCCCGTCTGAGGATTCGTCGGAACTCCCTGCCGACGCGCTACCGGAGACGATGAGGTTCTGACCGATGCGTATGAGATTGGGTCTGGAGATGCCGTTTCTCTCTGCCAGAGCAGATACCGACGATCCGTATTTGCGGGCGATCTTGCCCAGGGTCTCACCGCGGGCGACTATGTGAATCACCTCGGACTCACCCTCTTCGCCCGGGACAATCAGAACCTGGCCGATATGGATGAGGTTCGGGTTGGTGATGTCGTTTGCCTCGACGAGCTCAGCCAGAGAGATTCCATGCTCTCTCGCAATCTTCCCGAGTGTGTCACCGCGCTCTACCGTGTAATCAACCGAGAACAGTGTCACCAGCAACGCGAGACCTGCTCCTACGGCGAGAGCGCGTAAACGATTCTTTGCAGGCATTGAAGGCAGACTCCTTCAGCCCCTGAAACCGCTCCGCGGAGGTGAGCCTAACCAGCTTCCGAACGATTGCCAGACATAACCCTGAGTTGGCCACAGGCCGCGTCGATGTCCTTGCCACGGGTATCCCTAATCGTCACATTGATGCCCAGAGACTCCAGAATCCGGGCGAACTCGGCGATATGCAATCTCGACGATGCTCGTTCGTCGCTGAGCGGAGTCGGGTTGAGGGCAATCAGGTTGACATGTGCCCTGAGACGCTTTGCGATGGCTGCGAGTTTTCTCGCCTGGTCGTCGGTGTCATTCACCCCGTCCATCATTGTCCACTCGATGGACAGTCGTCTTCCCTTCTTCTTGAAGTAATTCCATGCCGCCTCCTCCAACCTTTCGATCGGATATCGCTTGTTGATTGGGACGAGCGACGATCTCAACTCGTTATCGGCTGCGTGGAGGCTTATCGCCAGATAGACGGGCCAGGGGTCCTCGGCGAGACGGTTGATGCCGGGAACCATGCCCACGGTCGACACCGTGATCGATCGCGCCGACATCCCCATCACCTCGATCATCCGGCGCAATGCCTCTCGAACGCGGTCATAGTTGGCGAGCGGTTCTCCCATACCCATGAACACGACGTTGGTGACCCGGTCGGGTACTCCTGGCATTCCTATCTGACGCAGGAATGCCTGGGCGTAGGCCACTTGGGCCACGATCTCGCCTGCTTCGAGATGGCGTTCGAACCCGAACTGGCCAGTGGCGCAGAAGGTGCAGGCAAGGGCGCAGCCGGCCTGACTCGAGATGCAGAGGGTCGCGCGCTTGCGGTACCCCATGAGGACCGTTTCGATGGCCGCTCCGTCGGTGGCGCGGAACAACCACTTCCTCGTGGTTCCCCGGTCTGACCGCTGCTCCATCTCCACTTTGAATGGCCAAAGTGTCTCGGCGAGCTCGGCCCGCAGCCTCCCGGGGAGGTTGGTCATGTCTTCGGCGTGTAGTACCGGAGTTCGGTAGAGCCAATCTCGCAACTGGTTGAGACGATACGAAGGCTCCTTGCCAACTACCTCAGCCAGATCCTCCGGAGCGTGGAGGTATGGCATGTCACTACGTGGATTGCTGGGCTTGCTCGATCCAGGAGCGAGCGCGGGCACCACTGACGCCGGCCGCCTCGGCGACGGAATCCGGCGAGGCGTCAGCCAGGGAGGCGATGTCTTCCATCCCGGCCTCCGCGAGTCGCGTGGCGAAGACGGGGCCTATTCCATCTATCACTTCAATGCTCTGACTGGTGTCGGCGCGAGGAGTTCGAAACGTCGGTGGCTCGGGTTCTCTCGAAGTTGCCACCGAAACAAAGCGGTCTCTCATCGCCCACAGCACGGCTGCTGCCCCGCCGATCAGCCCGATTGCTTTGGCCATCTTCTTCAACATGACGCCAAGGGTACCCGTCCTGGAGCGGTCCTCTACCCTGGCCCGATGAAGGTCGACTATTACTTCCCGCCATCTCCCCCGGATACGGCTCGTGAACTTGCCCGCAACGCCCAGAAAATGGGATACGACGGGTTCTTTTCAGCCGAGACCCAGTACGACCCGTTCCTGCCTCTTGCTTTTGCGGCCGACGCCGCACCCGGGCTCGAGTTGGGTACGGCGATCGCCGTTGCCTTTCCACGTTCGCCGATGGTCATGGCGATGACGTCGTGGGATCTTTCGCGACTATCCAAAGGAAGATTCCTGCTCGGCCTCGGCACCCAGATTCGGGCTCATATCACCCGACGATTCAGCACAGAGTGGGGGAGTCCGGGACCGAGATTGAAGGACTACATCCTCGCGGTGCGAGCGATCTGGGATACATGGCAGAACTCGACCCCTCTCGAGTATGAGGGAGAGTTCTACAAGTTCTCTCTCATGACCCCGTTCTTCGATCCAGGTCCCATCCCACACCCCGACATCCCGGTCTATATCGCGGGTGTCGGCCCCTACCTGAGTGCGCTTGCCGGCGAGATCTGTGACGGATTCCATGTGCACCCATTCCACACGGTCGCCTATCTCGATGAGATTGTTCTGCCGAACATGACACAGGGCGCGGACAAAGCAGGGCGCTCGATGGAGGATGTGGAACGGACTACCACGGTTTTTGTCATGACCGGTGAGAGCGACTCGGATGTCGAGCAGGCAATGGACCCCGTTCGTCAGCAGATTTCGTTTTATGCGTCGACCCCCTCGTACAAGCCGGTGTTGGAAGCGAGCGGATGGGACTTCGGCGACGAGCTTCACTCGATGTCAAAGAGAGGTCAGTGGGCGGAGATGGCCGATGTTGTCCCCGACGAAGCGGTGTTCGATGTCGGGGTCGCTGCTCCCATCGACAAGCTCGGGCAAGCGATCAACGACCGCTACGGCAACCGGGTGCAACGTGTTGGGTTCTACACGGTTGGGTCGGCGATGGGCATTGAACCCGACGCGCTCGGGCAGGTGATTGCAGACCTGAAGTCCTAGAAGAGAAGAGAGGTCGCCGTGTCGACCCTGGGGTCGGGTGCGGAGCGACGGGTGTCCCCTTCCAACTCGATCACGGAAAGCGGTCCCCATCCGGGTTGCATCGCGTCGAGCTCCTCGATGACATGTCCGCGCGATCGCAGATCGGTGAGTGTGGCGTTAGACATTCCGGGCTCAACCAAGAGTCCCGACTCTGAGTAGGGCCCAAAACCGGAGATAGTCCAACGTGGGGCCGACTGTGCTGTCTCGAGCTCGGCGCCCCCAAGGATCGCATCCGCCCCGACTTGAGCTACCAGCTGTGGTTGAACCGATCCGCCACGTGTCCCAAGCACCCATTTTGAGCTGGTTCCTGCCGTCCAGAGAGTTGGCGACAGCGTGTGCAGTGGTCTTTTCCCTGGAGCCAGCTCGTTGGGGTGTCCGGGGGTGAGACTGAACCCTCCCCCGCGGTCTTGCAACAGGAACCCGGATCGGGCGGCGCCAAAAGGGGACCCGGTGCCTCGGTAGTTCGATTGGATGATGGACACCGCCATTCCACTGGAATCTGCAACGCAGAGGTAGGCGGTGCCCGACGTCGTTCCGATGCTTTTCGGCCAAGTACCTGAGCGACTGCTGGAGACACTCGAGGCCGCTCGTTCCAGCCGGTCCCTGTCCAGAAGGAGGTCTGCTGGAAGGCCAAGATGGTCGGGGTCGGCCACGAGGTCGTTTCGCTCCCAGGCCAGGCAACGGTATGCCTCGATCAGCAAGTGTCTTCGAAGTGGATTCTCGAGGTCCTCTGGTGGTATCAGCATCTCGAAGACGGAGAGTGTGGCTGGACCGAGGTAGCCCTGAGAGTTGGGCGGGACCGTCCAGGCATCGAGTCCAGCGACGTGAGCTGCGATCGGGTCGACCCACTCTGCCTGGATCGATTCCATGTCTTGGAGAGTTATCAGACCACCAACGGCTTCGACGATGTCCTCTCCGGCCTGGCCCTGGTAGAAGGAGTCCCGTCCCGAGCCGGCAACCGATTCGAGGGTTGCAGCCAGGTCGAGTCGTCTGATGAAATCTCCTCGCGCCACCGGCTGTCCACCGGGATAGAGATCTGCAACCGACGGGTTGGTTCGATATACGTCGGCCATCCTGGTGAAGGCCCGCTCTTGCTCCGTCGATACCTCGAATCCCGATCTGGCGAGATCGATCGCGGGGGCGATGGCGTCAGCAAGTGGCAAGGCACCGAATTTCTCGGACAGGGCCACGAAGCCGTCGATACATCCGGGAACGGTGACGGTCAGCGGGTGATCTCGGGGTACCTCAGTCTCATCGGCGTCGCGCAAGATGGCAGCACTTGCATTGGACCCCGATCTTCCCGACGCATTCAGGGCTTTGGGTTTGTCCCAACCCGGTCGATGAACGAGGGCGAAGAGATCGCCGCCGATACCCGATGTCTCCGGCGCCACCACTCCCTGTGCCGCCGCCGCTGCAATGGCGGCGTCGACGGCGTTGCCGCCGCTGCTGAGAAGGCGTCTACCGGCCTCGGCCGACAGATTGTGTGGCGTAGCGACGGCGTTGGAGGTCAAGAAACCTTGAGGTCGGGGAGCATGCGATTCAGCGCGTCGAGAACCGCGCGTACCACAGCTTTGGTCTCGTCGTCGTCGGCGAAAGCCGACCCGATGAGTATTCGCTCACTCACCTCGGTGACCAGAACGACCTGGGCAATCGCGATCCTTCGGCTGCCCAGGGTCGTCACATCCATCGAACTGATCGCCAGTGCGGCCGAGTCGTGTATCGCTTGTCGTACGGCTTCGAGGGTGGCCTCCGCAATCTGGCGGGGTCTCGTCGCAGAAGAAGCCGCACCGGCCGCGGTTCCAAGCAGGAGGCTGTCTTGCCAGCGCAGTGTGACCGTGACTTCGGCCTTTGCCCCCTCCAGCGCTTCTGAGACGTCGACGAGGGCGGGTCGAATCCCACCGTCGAGGTCGGCGTCGGCCAATTGGACGACTGACACAACACGACGGTCGATATCGATTCCGAACAAGGCCTGACCGAGTGACTGAACGTCCCTG
>JAZFTN010000205.1:0-13607 GCA_036446715.1 Acidimicrobiia bacterium
AACCGTGTTCTCGTTGATGCTCTCGAGAAGATGGGTGGAGAGCTTGGTAAGCCGGCACTCCGTGTAGCGCGCCGCGCCGGGAGGGTCGTCAACGGTTCCGAAGTTGCCTTGCGGGTCGATCAAGAGGTGTCTCATGGAGAAGTCCTGACCCATCCGACCAAGCGCGTCGTAAATGGCCGTGTCACCGTGCGGGTGATAATTGCCCATCACGTCTCAAACGACTTTTGAGCACTTGCGATGCGCCGAAGTCGGGTTGATGTTGTTCTCGAACATCGAATAGATAATCCGACGTTGAACCGGCTTGAGACCGTCCCGAACATCGGGAAGGGCTCGTGAGACGATGACCGACATCGCATAGTCGATGAAGCTTGCCTCCATCTCCTTGGTGATCTCGATCTCGGGGAAGCTCTCTGTTGTGGTGTGTTCGTCCGTCATTGGTTTTCAGACCTATATGTCGAGGAACCGGACGTCGTCGGCGTTCTGTTGGATGAATAGCTTCCTCGACGGAACGTCGTCACCCATCAGCTTCTGAAAAACCTCCTCAGCCAAGACGGTATCGGCCATCTCGACCCGGAGAAGGGTGCGGGTTTCGGGATTCATTGTCGTATCCCACAGCTCACCAGCGTTCATCTCCCCGAGACCCTTGAAACGCGTCGGCTTGACCTTGGGATGGTCCTTTCTGAATTCATCTAGCTCCTCCTCGTCTTTGAGGTAATAGACGGACGACCCCACCTTCACCCGGTACAACGGCGGCTGGGCGACGTAGACGTATCCGTATTCGATGAGGGGCCGCATGTGGCGGAACAGAAGGGTCATCAGCAGGGTGCGGATATGCGCCCCGTCGACATCGGCATCCGCGAGAAGGACGACCTTGTGATATCTGGCCTTGGAGATGTCGAAATCGTCGCCT
The DNA here is from genome assembly GCA_036446715.1 of Acidimicrobiia bacterium. Classification (GTDB taxonomy): domain Bacteria; phylum Actinomycetota; class Acidimicrobiia; order Spongiisociales; family ZC4RG35; genus SZUA-217. Next base: position 911 of record JAZFTN010000205.1, read on the forward strand.
ATTCCGGTTCCCATCGCCGTGATGATGTCCTGCACCTCGTTGTTCTGGAGTGCCTTCGCCAGCCTCGCCTTCTCGACGTTGAGGATCTTTCCTCTGATAGGAAGGATGGCCTGAGTCTCGGAGTTGCGAGCGGCCTTGGCCGGCCCGGCGGCGGACTTTCCCTCCACGATGAAGATCTCCGACTCAGCAGGGTCGCGACTCGAGCAATCAGCCAACTTGTCGGGAAGACCTCCAGACTCCAAACCTGACTTCCGTCTGGTGAGCTCGCGGGCCTTGCGCGCAGCCTCGCGCGCCTTGGAGGCGTTGATGCATTTCTCGACGATCTGGCGCGCCTCGGGCGAGTATTTCTCCAACCATTCGGGGAGCAGGCGATTCAACGCCTTCTCCACATAGGAACGGATCTCGGTGTTTCCGAGCTTGGTCTTGGTCTGCCCCTCGAACTGGGGGTCCTTGACCCGAACTGAGATGATGGCGGTCAGTCCTTCCCGGACATCCTCACCAGTGAGGTTGTTGTCCTTCTCTTTCAGAAGGTTCTTCTTCCGTGCGAACTCGTTGATCGACTTGGTGAGGGCCTTGCGAAAACCCTCCTCGTGAGTGCCGCCCTCATGCGTGTTGATGTTGTTGGCGAACGACAAGACGGACTCCGTATAGGAGGTCGTCCATTGCAGAGCCACCTCGAGCTCGGCGTCGTCGGACTGGTCGGAGATGTCGATGATGTGGGCATGAAGCGGGTCTCGATTGGCGTTGAGATGATTGACGAAGTCGACCAGTCCGCCCTTGTAGTGGAAAATGTCACTTCTCGGCTCTTCACCGCGATCATCGAGCAGTGTTATCTCCAGCCCGCGGTTCAAGAACGCAGTCTCTCGAAGCCGGGAAGCCACTATCTCGTAATCGAACTCGGTGGTGTCTGTGAAGGTCTCCGTGCTTGGCCAGAACCGGATGGTCGTCCCGCTTTTCTTGACAGCCTGGAGCCGCTTGGGGTCCTTGGACTTGGGACGGCCGTCCTTGAACTCCTGTGAGTAGAGGTAGCCATCGCGTCGGACTTCCGCCTCGAGACGCATCGACAAGGCATTGACCACCGAGACACCGACGCCATGAAGCCCGCCCGAAACGGAATAGGCGCCCTGTTCGAACTTGCCGCCGGCGTGAAGAGTCGTGAGAACAGTGGTGAGAGCCGACTTCTTGGTCTTTGCATGACGATCCACCGGGATGCCACGGCCATCGTCGATCACCTCCACCCCACCGTCCTCGCGAAGGGTCACCTTGATCTTGGAGCAGTGCCCGGCCATCGCCTCGTCAACCGAGTTGTCAACCACCTCCCAGATGAGATGATGGAGTCCTCTCGGCCCAGTGGTTCCGATGTACATCCCCGGTCGGCGACGGACTGCTTCGAGTCCCTCGAGAACCGTGATGTCTTTGGCTTTGTAACTGTCGCGAGTAGCCGTCACGACACTCCTCGTAAGTAGCAATAGTCCAGTCGTGGCTGGAGAAAATGCGCCATCGGGGCGCTGAATCTCACAATTGTCATTTTACCTTGAAACACCGACAGAAACGAATTCATCGCTAACTCCAATCGGCTTCATACTCGTCCCGGTGGGACCACCTCGATCGAGTCGATCACACCCTTCCCGAACCGCTCCTTGAGTGCCTGCAAGAGGCTTGCCTCGCCGTATCTGAGAAACGCCACCATCGACGGTCCCGAGGCCTCGACAACCAGTGTTCGACCTCTGACAAACATCGGTTTAGACCTCCCAACCCAAGGCTTGCCTGCAAGAGCCTCCCACTCGCTGTTCACATGAGACATCAACACCGGGTCCGGCAAACCCAAACGAGCGAAGACATCGTTCAAAGACTCTGAGAACGGCTCCAGGTCGTTGTCTGTGCTCACTCGATAGTCCCTCCTCTCACCTTCCAGTTCGACCCCGAGATCGGAATGTCCTCGGGGTGGGTAGATGTGATGAGTGTTTGTGTGTTGGAGGGCAGCGAACCGGCAAGCGCCGCTGCCCGGCCCGGGTCGAGCTCAGAGAAGACATCATCGAGAAGTAGAACCGGTGACTCGCCCACTGCTTCCGTTATGGCCCGGTGCGCAGCCAGTCTCACCGCGAGGGCCATCGTGCGCTGCTCTCCCTGACTCCCATGCGTACGCGTTTGGTAGCCGTCGATCGAGAATCCCGGTTCGTCCCTATGAGGGCCGACGGTTGTCATCCTTCTTTCATAGTCGTGATGGCGGCTCTCCTCAAGGGCCTTGGCAATCGACTCGGCAAATTCCGCGGCTGACGCCGGCCGCAGTTCACTCCCTCCCCATGACGTCTCGTAGGTGAATGTCGCCACACTTCCGTCCTGTGCGATCTCCTCATAGGCGTTCAGGAGAACCGGGGAGAGGGTCTCGATCACCCGCGCCCGTCGAGCCATCACCCGACCGGCGGACTGGGCCAATCTCGAATCCCAAACCGAGAGCGTCGCGTCGTCGCGCCCGCCGGTTTTCAGAAAAGCGTTTCTCTGCCGCAACGACCTCTCGAACTCTGACTGATCCAGATGAGCGGACGGCCAGAGTTGTACGGCCACGGCATCGAGCAGGTCGCGGCGGTATGAAGGGCCTCGCTTGACCAGTTCGAGGTCCTCCGGAAGAAAGGCCACCACCCGCATCACCCCGAGAAGGTCTGCCGTCCGCTTGAGTCTCGTTTTGTCCACCTGTGTCCTTCGAGCACCTTGACGGGGCAGTTCGATCTCCACGAGACGACTTCGCTTTTCGCTGGTCAACCCCGCCCTGATCACAGCACTATCGGACCCGTTGCCGATTACGGCTGAATCCGGAGAGGATCTGAAGGACCTCAGGGTGGCGAGATAGCCAATCGCCTCCAACACGTTGGTCTTGCCGGCGCCATTGGGACCGATCAGGAGGTTGACCCCGGGCTCAGGGCTCCATTCGAGTGACTTGTACGACCGGAAAGCGAGAAGGGAAAGCCAATCAATCCGCATTCAGACGCGCACGGGCATCAACAGGTAGAGAAAGTTGCCCTCGGTCCCGGTGTCGAGGACACTTGGTTTGTACGAATCGATTACCTGGATTCGCACCGACTCACCGGGCATGGCGACAACTCCATCCTGGAGATAACGCGGATTGAAGGCAATCGTCACTTCCTCGTCACTTCCGGTGAACTCACCTGAGAGATGTTCGGATTCAGCACCAACATCCTGACGGCTCACCGTAACCTCGACGCCACCTTCCATGAGCTTCAGTCGAACTGGAATATGATCTTCGGCAACGAGCGACACTCGGTCCAGGGCAGCGAGAAGGTCGTCTTTGTTGAGTATGACCTGGTTGGGATAGGTCTCTGGCAACAGTGACTGGTACTTAGGGAAATTCCCATCAATCAGACGCAGACGCAGGGTGCCCCTGTCCGATGAGAATACCGCTTCCCGGTCCCGCAGTTGCGCCGTCACCTTGGGAGCGCCAATCGTGCGTGCCAACTCACGAAGTCCGCGAGCAGGAACAAGACCCGTCCCTTCTAAGCCGACTCCAGCGAGGTCTCGCTTGGCAAGTCGATACGAGTCGGTAGCCACCATGCGGAGTCCCTCCTCCGAACTCTCGAAGAGAACCCCGGTCAAAATCGGCCGAGCTCCGTCACCCGAAGCAGCGATGGTGACCTGGTTGATGGCCTCGGCGAGTTCCTCACCGTCTACTTCAACGCCTTCCGAAACAATGTCTTCCTGCACCGGGAAGTCCTCGACATTGAGAGGACGTAGTGTGAAGCGTGGACCATTTCCCTGAATCTCGATATCTGTGTCCGACACGCCGATCGTCACTTGCCCGGCGGGCATCTTGCGGACTGCCTCGGAAAGAAGCCGTCCCGGGATCACGGCCCTTCCTTCCTCGATGACCTCCACTTCTGCCTGGGTCCGAACAGTCATGTCCAGATCTGTGCCAGTCACGCGGAGACTCGATCCGGATACCTCACAAAGCAATCCCTGAAGCACCGGCAGCGCTGTCCGAGTGCCCACCGCCCGGTTGGCCCGGGCAAGCACATCGGCAAGGTCGTCCCGCTGAGCACGGATTCTCACAGATGGTTGTCCCTTCCTCTATTGTTACGAAGTTTCATTTCAAGACCAGTAGTTGTAGTAGGGGTCTGTGGATTTGTGGAATAGTCGTGTTTCTTTCGTGGCCAATTGGGGATTCTCCGTGGGAAAAAGGTGTGCATCTCATGGTGATAACTCAAGCCTTTCCCTGGATAACTCAAGACCCTGTGGAAACACCACCACCTTTCCTCAGCTCCTGTGTTAATTGATTGACTCGGTCGAAGACCGCTCTGTCAGATCGAAGAATCCGCTTCACCTTCTCAACAGAGTGGAGAACAGTGGTGTGGTCCCTGTTGAAGTGATTACCTATCTTTGGAAGTGAGAGATCGGTCAGTTCACGGCACAAGTACATCGAGATCTGACGACAGAGGACCAGGGGTTGGCGGCGACTGGAGCTGAGGACATCTTCTACGGAGAACCCAAAAGCCTGGGCAGTGGCTCTGATGATCGTCTCGGGTCCGAGAGGCACCGGTTCATCGGTGGCGACGATGTCTTGTAGGACGCGTTCGGCGGTGTCGAGGTCAATGTCTCTCCGGTTCAACGCCGACCAAGCTGTCACCCTGGTCAAGGCACCCTCCAGTTCCCGAATGTTGTCTGACACCAGGCCGGCTATGTACTCGAGAACCTCGATCGGAACCGGTCGTGGGGCGAACTCGGCGTTGGATTTGAGAATTGCCAGTCGAGTCTCGACATCAGGGGGCTGAATGTCGGTGAGAAGCCCCCATTCGAACCGACTGCGCAGCCGATCTTCGAGCGTTGACAGGTTTCTCGGGTGACGGTCGGAGCTGATGACCATTTGCTTTCCCGATTCGTAAAGAGAGTTGAAAGTGTGAAAGAACTCCTCGAGGATCTGCTCCTTGCCCTCGAAGAACTGAACATCGTCGAGGAGAAGGATGTCGACACCGCGGTATCTGTGCTTGAAGGCGTCGGGTCTCTTGCGCCGGATCGAGTCGATGAAGTCGTTCAGGAAGTTCTCGGACGAGACATAACGGACAACCAAATCGGGGTACATCTCGAGGGCCTCGTGGCCAACGGCGTTGAGGAGATGTGTCTTGCCGAGTCCCGCACCGCCATATATGAACAAAGGGTTGTAGTGGGCGCCGGGTTGTTCGGCCACGGCCATGGCAGCCGCCCAGGCAAACCGGTTGGACTGACCCACCACAAAACTCTCGAACCGATACCTCGAGATGAGGTTGGTCGCTTTTGTGGGTTTGGTGGGGTCCTGGGAGGTGACGACGGTCGCCAAATCTTCGCCAAGAGGAAGTGGTTGTTCGAGCGGAGCCACGTCGCTGACGCGGTAAAGAGGGCTTCCTTCGCTCGAGTAGGCCGACTGATAGGCAGCTTCGACTAGTTCACCGTGTTTGTCACGTACCCAGCGCAGGTGAAACTCCGTTGGTGCGATCAGGACCAGAGTGTCTTCGTCATGGTCTGCCTCGAGCCGGGAAAGCCAGGTTTCCCAATTGCTTTTGGACACCCCGGCGCGAAGGGTATCCCTGAATTCCGTCCAACTGTCACTTGCTCTTTGTGTTTGGGTCAAGAAGCCGCTCCTCCCAGTGGCCGAGTTGTCCACAGATCCATCCACACCTGTGGAAACGTCTGTGTACATCTTCCAGAAAGTTAAAATCATTACCGCGGAGTGCTGGTTCACTCACCGATGACAGGTGAGGTAGCCACACTCCCCGGATATCGAGTCCAGCGAGTATCGGTGTTGGAGAAGTGGCAGTCAAGAGCGCGAGAATCCCCGGTGTGGAAGACTTCCCCTACACCTATCCACAGAGATAACCCCAGGTAAACGGTGCTTTTTCCATTACCTGCCTGACAGGTTGAGGATGACATCCGTGACCAAACAGTGTTCTGCTTCTTTTCGCGACCTTTCCTAATTCTTCGCGATTACGACAGAAGGGAAAGGGAACGTTCGACCGTTGGGCTTTGACATTGGTTTCCAACAGTCCGTAATCTGTGGTGACCCTTTCCCTCTACCCAATGTCTTGTCATGAAAAGGACCTATCAACCCAAAGTGCGCCGCCGCAGACGTCGTCACGGTTTTCGGCATCGAATGCAGACTCGCGCCGGCCGTGCCACCATCAGTTCGCGTCGTCAAAAGGGTCGGAAGCGGCTCACTGTCTGATCTGGAAACACTCCGAAACGCCGAGGACTTTCGTAGAGTCCTGAGCAAAGGCAACCGGAGCCGCAGCGGCGGATTAGTCCTGGTCGGGTCGCCAGGCCAACCAGGGCCCCCTCGTCTCGGGCTTGTTGTTTCCAAGGGCAGCGGAAATGCCGTGACTCGAAACCGAATCAAGAGACGGTTGCGTCACGCGGCCCGTGAATTGCCACTACAACCAGGAATGGATTACATCATCATCGCCAGCGGCCAGGTCTCAGAGGTCGATTACACCCAGGTGCAGACTTGGCTGGACCGCGCCCTGGAAGGTGTGCAGAGATGATCAGGTGGCTACGTCCCCGAAACCTGATGATTGGTCTGATCGTTATTTACCAGAAATTGGTAAGTCCTGGGATTGGAACCAACTGCCGATATCAGCCGACTTGTTCGTCATATTCGGTGGAGGCGATCGAGAGATTCGGTGTGCTCCGCGGCGGATGGTTGGGTCTCAAACGAATCGGAAGATGCCATCCGCTGCGCCCCGGGGGTTATGACCCCGTGCCCGACAATCGGAGAACCCAATAATGGGTGAGATATTCGACACGCTGATCAGAGCGCTGGGGTCGGTTCTCAACTTCTACTTTGATCTGCTCACACCACTTGTCAGTGATGGTCTGGGGTATGGCCTCGCAATCATCCTTCTCACCATCACCATCAACGTGGTCGTTTTTCCTCTCACCCTCAAACAGACCAGGGCCACCAGGGCGTTCACCGAAATTCAGCCAAAGATCAAGAAGATCCAGGCAGAATACAAAGACGACCCCCAGGAGATGCAGCGCCGTCTCATGGAGACCCAAAAGGCGGCGGGCGCCACACCCGGTGGATGTCTTCTTCCGCTTCTGGTCCAGATGCCGATCTGGTTTGCGCTCTTCCGGTTGCTCAGAGTTCCCCAGGACTACTTGGACGAGACTTCGGCGCTCTTCTTGTCCCTTGACAACGGTGGGGCCACCTTTCTGGGGATGACACTTGGAGAGTCGCCGTCGATGGCAATGCAGGTCGGTCTGCTGCATGCCATTCCTTATCTGTTGATGATCGCCTTCATGGTCGCCACCCAGTATGTGCAAATGTGGCACTCCACATATGGCCAGGACCGGCCGGATCAGAAGGGCGCCGGGGCGCAACAGGCCATCACCAAGATAATGCCCCTGTTCATTGGTTTCATATCATGGAACTTCCCGGCGGGACTGGTGCTCTACTGGACCACGTCAAACCTGTTTCGTCTCGGACAGCAGGTTCTGATCTTCAAGATCGATGGGCGCCCGACCCCGCCAAGCAAGGCTGAACCAGAGCCAAGTCAGGATGATGGCCCTGATGCGAGCAAGCCAGGTAATCCACAGCAGGGTGCCGCTGACAAGCGCCGTCGGCGCAGGAGGAGATGACATGGTCAATGTCGATATGGTTGAGGTGAAAGCCAAGACGGTGGAAATCGCCGTAGAAGCGGCAATGCAAGAGCTGGGCATCGAGGATCGGGAAGGTCTCGATGTCGAAATCGTGACCGCACCGGTCAAGGGCTTTCTCGGAATTGGCGCTGAGGATGCGGTTGTCCGTGTCACCAAGAGAAAGAGCCGTCGTCGTCGTGGGGGACGTCGCAATACCTCCTCCCAGGGGCAAGGAGACCAGTTCGGCAAAGCAAAATCCACCAATCAGCAGCGCGGTTCTGCAAAATCAGGTAAGAATGGTTCCCGACACCGACAAGACAAGCCGCCCAAGAACACCGGCGCGGCCCGCAAACCCGAGAGGAAAGAGAAGACCGTGAGTGACGACCGCCCGGTTCTATCCACCGAAGAACAGGCCAGGATCGCCCAGGAGTTTCTGGAGGGTCTGGTCGGCGCCTATGGTCTCGAGGGTGAGGTCACCACGACAGTGGACGACGATGTCATCATTGCCGACGTCAGGGGTGAACAAACCGAGGCCCTTGTCGGTGTTCGTGGGACGGTACGTGGCGCCATTCATGAGTTGACCAGGACGGTCCTGCAGCGATATGGACAGGAAACTGCGCGGCTCCGTCTGGATATCGCCGGCTACGCCGAACGACGTCGACAGGCTCTATCTATCTATGCCGAGCAGTTGATCGATCAGCTGGACACCGAAGGCGGAGAGATCATGCTGGAGCCGATGAGTCCGGCCGATCGCAAAGTAATACATGATGTCGCCTCTGCCAGACCGGGAATCGAGTCCTATTCGGAAGGCGAATCGCCAAGGCGTTTTGTGGTGTTGTCCAAAGTGAGTTCCTCAGAAGAGGAATGATTCGGCAACAAGCTCAGGATGAGTAGCCCGGAGAGCGATCTCCGGGCTACTTTGGTTTCACGTGGAACACAGTAACTGGACACGGGTAGGGGATTATGTCGGTCATGGGATCGATTCCTCTCAGCTAGCCCAGCTGATCGACTATCGAGATTGGCTTGTTTCCGAGGCTCTACCGGCTGGTGGTATCGGACCGGCGGAGGCGGAGAGGATCGACCGACGACATATCGCAGACTCATTACTTTTTGCAGCTCCAATGTTGGAGCCGGGTGAGATCTGGGATTTGGGGTCGGGTGCTGGGCTTCCCGGGATACCACTGGCCATCCTGTTTCCAAAGACTCCCGTGGTCCTCATCGATCGTTCCTCGCGAAGTACCGATCTGATGAGACGGGCGGTCAGGATTCTCGATCTGCCGAATGTGCGAGTGGAGCATCGAGAGATCGATCATCTGCAGGGAAACTGCCCCACGATTGTTTCCAGAGCGGCTGAGCCCCCCGAAAGGATCCTCCGCGTGGTGAAGAAGCATCTCGACCACCAGGGAGTGGCGATCGTCGGTGGATCGTGGACACGGAGTCCGAGCGTTGAAGGATGGGAGACATTGGAGATTCCACGCGATGTCCTTGACCACACCGTCTGGCTACTTATCATGCGTCATCCATGACGAAACCAACAGTGGTCGCCCTTGCCAACCAGAAGGGCGGGGTCGGTAAGTCCACAACGGCAATAAATCTCGCTGCTGCATTGGCATTCCAGGATCAGCGGGTGTTGCTCATCGACCTCGACCCACAAGGCAACGCCTCGAGTGGCCTTGGTATCGACCGGCGCGGTATCGAAGTATCGGTATATGACATCTTGCTCAAGGAGTCAGACATCGGGGACGCCATCGAGCCGACCTCGGTGCGTAATCTCTTTGTGGTACCGGCCACAATCGATCTGGCGGGCGCCGAAATCGAGTTGGTCTCGATGTTTTCACGTGAAACGAGACTGAAGACGGCGATTTCGGAGATTGATCAGGAATTCGACGTGGTGTTTATCGACTGTCCACCATCGTTGGGTTTGCTCACCGTCAATGCTCTCGCGGCCGCCGGTGAGGTGATGATACCGATCCAATGTGAGTACTACGCCCTGGAAGGTCTCACCCAGTTGCTCAAAAACGTGGAATTGGTCACATCCAGTCTCAACCCGGCATTGAAGGTTACTGGCGTGATTCTCACCATGTATGACGGTCGGACCAAGCTCTCCAAGGATGTCGCCGCCCAGGTTCGTGAGTACTTTGGCGACATTACCTATCGAACGGTGGTCCCCAGGTCGGTTCGGCTCTCCGAGGCACCGTCCTACGGTGAGCCCATCGAGGCTTTTGATCCAATGAGCCGGGGGGCAATTGCCTATCGGCATCTCGGCAAGGAATTCATCGAACGGCATGACGTCGAAGAGGAGGATTAGGAGTTGAGCCCACGTAAGGCAGGTCTCGGCCGTGGTCTGGAGGCGCTGATACCAGGTGAGCCGGACGAGATCTCAGAATCGGTATTACTTCAGGTTCCAGTTGATGAGATTGAGGCAAACCCGGATCAACCGAGAAGCCGGTTCGATGACGTTTCTCTCGACGAGCTCTCCGCCTCGATAAAGGAGGTCGGGATTCTCCAGCCAATCGTGGTCACCCATACCGACACGGGGTACACCCTTGTCGCCGGTGAGCGGAGGTGGCGAGCCGCCAAGCGAGCTGGACTCGATACGATCCCGGCCGTTACGAGAGAAGCTTCGGGTGATTCCACCCTTGTCGAGTCACTCGTGGAGAACGTACAGCGTCAAGATCTCACTCCGCTCGAGGAGGCTCACGCCTATCGTCAACTCCTGGAAGATTTTGGCATGACGCAGGAACAGGTTGCCGATCGTGTTGGAAAGTCGCGTCCGGCTGTCTCCAATACCCTCCGTCTTCTGCAACTGCCAGGTCCGGTTCAGACATTGGTAGACGCCGGGCATCTCAGCGCTGGGGCTGCGAGGGCGCTTCTGGGCTTGGATGATGAGAAGTACATCATGTATCTGGCCGAGAAGGCACACGTAGAAGGATGGAGCGTGCGACAGGTCGAGGAAGCAGTGCGGACGCGGCGCGAGATGGAATCTCCAACCCGGAAGGCAAGCGTCCGTGTGGTGCGGCCGGTGGAGATCATTGAGTTGGAGAAGCGACTGATCGAACGACTGGGGACCAAGGTCAACATCAGCTATCGCAACGAGAGAGGCAAGGTCGAGATTCGATTTGGCTCAATCGAGGAACTCGAGCACATCTATCGGGTCATCTCCTAGTGCTCTGGCCGGGGTACGAGAACTAAGCGCCGTCTCCCGAGGATCCGGAGGCAAGGAAGTCAGTCAGCCCTTCTACGACGGTCACTCCGAGACTGTCGCTGAGATGACGACGTGAGATGACCGCGGCGGGAGCTCTCGTTTCTTTGAGCATTGCGCTTGCCCGACCTTCCACACGCCCGCCCACGGCTGAAGAAAGCGATGTGGCCAGTTGCTCGCCCGCTGCTGAGGTGCTGTGCTCGGTAGCGAAGTAGAAGACACAGTCTTCGTCCGCCGGGTTGATTCGGAAGGCGATGATGAGATCCGACCCCATTCGGTTGGCACGTCTCGCCCTGAGGCGTTCCGGCAGCTGGGTATCCTGACTCCTCGACATCATGGGAAGCCCTCCGGCGTTTTGGATCGCGATGGCGGCCCCGCTGGCTGCCTCCCAGGCCTGCCGGGTCTCATGGGGGTCACGACAGCCGGCGTCGAGGTAGACCCTGGTTCCGGCGACAGTGGGAGGAAGTCTCCTCAGCCACTCCCTTTCTCGGAGAGCGTGGCGCCCCTCCTTCATATCCCCTCTGCTCACCAGACGGATCTCGGTGACCACCTCCGGACCTACTTTTCCATCTTCTGCCAGGCTGCGATTGTGCTGGAAGTCGATCACCGCCGCCTCGGTGTCTGGTCCGAAGATGCCATCGGCTTTACCCGAGTCGAATCCAAGAGAGTTGAGACGTGACTGCAATTCGGCCACATCCTCACCCCGAACCATCGGCCGACGCATGTAGACGAGACGATCGCCAAGCCGATATCCGGCCTCATAGAGAGATCGCCAGGTATCGGGGCCGACGATCCCATCGGCGTCCAGACCCTTCGCCTTCTGGAATGCAATCACAGCATCCAGCGTGAAGTCGCCAAAGACCCCCCTTACGTCGTCGGTCGATTCGAAACCAAGCGCGGCAAGCCGATCCTGGACGTCCCGAATGGGAGGGCCCTCGTCACCGAGGCGAAATAGGCGCATTGGCCGACAATCTTAGGAAGACCCTTCGCCGAAAGAATCAGATGTATTCGGCGAGTTCCTGCATCAGACGATGCTTAGGGGCAGCACCGACAATCCGCTTCTTCTCAACCCCATCCTTGAAGAGAATGAGCGTTGGGATGCTCATGACGTCGTGGGCGGCTGCGGTCTGTGGATTGTGATCAACGTCGAGTTTGCCGATATTGAAGCCATCATGCTCCTCAGCGATCTCCTCCAGAACCGGTGCAATCACCCGGCACGGGCCACACCATTCGGCCCAGTAGTCGACGAGGATCGGCGTTTCGCCGCTGATCTCGTCATTGAAAGTCCCATCGTTGAGGGTGCGAATTTCAGCCATTTCGGTTTCCTTCTCCTTGGTCTACCTCAGTGAACCTGACTCACTGATAGGTCATTCCTGGTGGGCTAACCAACGCTGTGCGTCGATGGCGGCCATACAACCGGTACCTGCGGCCGTGACGGCCTGTCGATAGACGTGGTCGGCCACATCACCGGCGGCGAACACGCCTTCCACCGAAGTGCTGGTACCACCACCGGCAACTATCAGATAACCGTTGTCGTCCAATTCCAACTCATCGACGAAGAGTTCCGTCGTCGGCTTGTGCCCTATTGCAACAAACACCCCGTCGACGGACATCTGGTGGGATTCCCCGGTCAGGGTGTCTTCGAGGGTTGCCCCGCTCACCTGATCCTCACCATGGATCTCAGTGACAATCGAGTTCCACTTCACTTCGATCTTGGGATGCTCAATGGCCCGGGTCGACATGATCTTCGACGCGCGGAACTCGTCACGTCGATGGACGATGGTCACCTTGGAGGCAAACCTGGTGAGGAACAGTGCCTCTTCCATGGCCGTGTCTCCACCACCGACCACGATTACCTCCTGGTCCCTGAAAAAGAAC
>JAZFTN010000206.1:0-6254 GCA_036446715.1 Acidimicrobiia bacterium
CTCTGGAATGTGGGGTCATCCATCGCGTCGAGACTGACAGTGACCCGATCAAGCCCGGCCTCGGCCAGACCGGGAGCCTTGCGTGCCAGCAGAGAGGCGTTGGTGGTCAGGGTCAGATCCTCAACGCCATCAACTGCTGCCAAGGCGGCCACGAGCACCTCTATTTGTTTGCGCAACAACGGTTCACCGCCCGTTATCCGAACTTTGTTGACGCCGCGGGAGACAAACGTCCGGACCACCGAGGTGATCTCCTCAAAGGTGAGCAACTGGTCCCGGGGCAGAAAGACGTGATCGGGCCCGAACACCTCCTTGGGCATGCAATAGGTGCACCGGAAATTGCATCGGTCGGTGACCGAGATTCGAAGATCTCTGACCCGACGCTCAAACTGATCGGTTACCTCAGTCATTGGATAGAAGAATAAGCCGGAAGACCGACAATCGATTCGAGGTTCTCTCTCAGGACGCCACAATGGGAACGATGGGAATCTTCAAGAAGCGCCACAAGGCGGCACAACTCAGCTCGTCCGACGAGTTCGAACAGCTACTCACCGAGGGGAAGCCGGTTCTGGTCGACTTCATGAAGTACGGATGTTCACCTTGTCAGATCATGGACGGCATCGTCAACGAGGTCGCCGATGAGTTCCAGGAAGAGGCCATTGTGGTCAAGGCCAACCTCGACAAGGTTCCTGAGCTTTTCTCCAAGTTCAAGGTGCGATCCACGCCTACCTTCGTGCTCCTGACCCCACAGGGCAACGGTCTGCATCAGAGGTGGCGACAGTCTGGCCTGGTGAAGAAGGACGTCATCGTCACCAACGTCCAGAGGGCGATCGAAAAGGTCTAGTGGTCTGAATCTTCGAAACCCTCACCCAACTCCCTCCAACGAACTAGTCATCTGGGATGGGTTGATTTTGGTCCCCAAGGCAGAGTGGTCCTCGCGTCGATACCAGTTGGTAACTCTCGATAAGGAGCAAACAACGATGCGGCACAAGACCAGGGGTAGTAAAGAACTGACGGATAGCTGTCACCACATGAAGACAGTCACCACCGAAATCGCCGGCCTGGAACGTGAGGCTTGCGAAGCCTGCGGTCATGTGAGCATGCGATTTGTGTATGACGTTTTCGAGGATCGGGTAAAGGAATTGGAGTTCAGTTCCGATCAGGTCTGATCAGCCACTTCGGGTTTGCCCTGCCAACTGAGGTACCATCCGCCCAGGCCGAGCGGCAACACGACCAGCGGGATCAGCCAACCCACGATCGGCAGCATCCACAGGATGCCGACCACTACAGATCCGGCGAGAATCGCCCCATGGATATCGAGCTTGCGGAACAGCGCCTCACCGACCCGGCCGACTGTGGGGATACCTGCCATCAGGGACACCGCCAGAACCACCCCGAGGGCCGCCAGAATCACAGGTCCGAGAATGGCGAGCAACGGAAAGCTCGCCGAGGGTGGAGCAAGGGCCAACAACAGCACTGCGATCGCCACCAGAAACAAAGGCGATGCCATTACCACTGCTCCGAAGAACCATGCCCTCAAGGGAGTCGCCTTCACTTTTCCGACGGCCTTGACAGTCCTCTCGGGCCACCCCCAAGCGGTGCTGAGAGCGGCGATGGTCAATAGGAGAACCACCAGGAACCGCCCGAACAGACCGAGTGCCCTCAGCCTGATATTGGGTGGCAGCGGTGTCTTGTGTACTACAACCCCGCCCACATCGGCCATCCCCAAGCCCTCGGCCGTGGACTCGGACCGGTATCCGAGATCTCCTGACACTGTCAGATCGTCGACGACGGTCAGGCGGCCGACCGAGACGTCGACATCACCGTCAACCGAACCGGCCAGTCCGAGGCTTCGCTGACTTCCCTCCAGATCCTGCCCGATGTGACCGAGAGCCTCCATGTTGACGACCCAAGCCAGGACATCGCCATCAACTGAGGAGCTTTCGGCGAGCCTGACCTCGACGGCTGTGACCACGATGTCTGTGCCGACACTCCCGTTGACCACGAGCGATCTGGCAATCACTCGAAGCGCTCCACCGACCGATCCGTTGATCGTCACCCGGGGAGCCACCGCAATCACCGAACCGGTAACGGTCCCATCTATCACGATCTCTTCCGCTGCAAAGGCAATCAAGTCCCCGTCGATCTCGCCTTCGAGCGACACCTTGATCGCTCCGGCGTAGAGGTCGTCCTCCAAGAGATCGTCGGGTCGGATGATGACAAACTCCGAATTCGCGGTCTCGGCCGCGAAAGCCGGGGCGGCCGCTCCGACGAAGATGACCCCCGCAGCCAAACCGAGGAGAAGAGGCCTAGCGGCGCGTTGCACAGCTAGAGAGGGAACGCATTGGCCGCCAGGTCGATGAGCGGCGCCGGCAGGATACCGGCAAGAACTGTTCCGACGACAGCGATCCCCAGCACCCAGCGGGCGGTGACCGAAACCAGGATCGCCTCTTCTTCCGTCTCGTCCATGTACATCACGACGATGACACGCAGATAGAAGGCGAAGGCGATCACCGAGGCCAGAAGAGCGATTATCACCAGCCACCCGTAGCCATTGGCCCACGCCTCGCTGAAGACACCGAACTTGGCGACGAACCCCGACGTGAGTGGAAGGCCCGCCATGCCCAGCAGGAGAACGGCGAATGCTGCTCCGAGAGCCGGACTCCGACGGGCAAGTCCCCTGTACTCGTCGATTGAGGAACCAGAGCTACCGGGGCCGCTAACAACCGCGACAACAGCGAACGCGCCGACCAGTTGGATCGCGTAGACGCTGACGTAGAACAGCATCCCGGTGGTGGCTCCACCAACGATTCCGGTCAGGATGAATCCGGCGTGGGCGACACCTGAGTAGGCCAGCATCCGACGAACGTCATTCTGAACGAGAGCGACGATTGATCCGACGAGCATCGAGAGGGTCGAGAGTCCGGCGATCACCGGAAGCCAATTGGCGTCGAGTTGGGGAACTCCGGTGAGCAGAATTCGGGCGATAGCGAGGAATCCGGCGATCTTGGCCATGGCCGCCATGTATCCGACCACACCGGCAGGGGCGCCCTGATACACATCTGGCGCCCAACTGTGGAACGGCGCCGCGGACACCTTGAAACCGAGTCCGACGATGATCAGAGCCAGTCCCATCAGGATCACGGAGGGACTGGTGACAAAGAACTCCGTGAAGAACTGACGTATCGCAAGAATCTCGAGTTGACCGGTGCCGGCGTATAAGAGGGCCACTCCGTAAACGAAGATTGCCGACGCAAAGGAACCGAGCAAGAAATACTTCATTGCAGCCTCGTCGGCCTTGATCTTCTCGCGGGTCATCCCGGCGAGGACGTACAGCGAGATCGAGCCGATCTCGAGGCCGAGAAACATCATCACCAGGTTGTTGGAGGCGACCATGATCGAGAATCCTGTCGTGGCCAGCAGGACGAGGGCGATCGCCTCGGCACCCCGCCGGTTGAGGCTCTCGATGAGCCTCCAACCTGCAAGCAACCCGAGTCCCGTCATGACCAGCAGCACGAAACGACCGAACACCGCGAACCCGTCCATGACGACCATGCCGGAAAAGGCGATCAGTGTGCCAAGACCGCCAAACTCGAGAGCATCACCCGCCTGGGCCCATTGCAGCAATGTGAACGAGATTGCGACCACGAGAGTGATTGCAGAGATGGCGCCCAGCACCCGTGTGGCCGGCTTCCATTGAACCTCGACGAGGAGAACGGCAACCGCCCCGAGAGCAAGCACCAGTTCGGGAAGGATGGCTATCCAGTTGACGTCGGGCGTGGCGATCACTCTTGATCACCACCAGCAACGAAAACATCGCCCAGTCTTCCAGGCTCCGGTATCACGAACTCGGTTTGGGACTCGATGTGGTCGAGGACGGCCTCGGTCGATGGAGCGATCTTGTCGAGAAGGATTTTCGGGTAGAGACCGAGGACGAGGACGAGGATCACCAGTGGGGCAAGTATCGATACCTCCCGAATCGAGAGATCGGAAAGCACCCTGTTCTCCTCTTTGTCTGGAACCCCGGTGAACACTCGCTCATAAGCCCAAAGCATGTAGATCGCCGCAAGCACGACTCCGATGGCGGCGACGATGGTGAGGGCCGGAAGCGTCGTAAAGCTGCCTATCAAAATCAGAAACTCACCAACGAAACCGTTGAGCCCGGGAAGACCGATCGAAGCGAAGACCATGAACAAGAAGAACCCGGCAAAGACGGGCATCACCTTTTGCAACCCGCCGAAGTCGGAGATCTGTTTGGTATGGCGACGCTCGTAGATCATCCCTACGAGAAGGAAGAGAGCCCCCGTGGTGAGTCCATGGTTGACGTTCTGGATCACGGCCCCCTGAAGGCTTCCCGAGGTGAGGGCAAACGTCCCGAGGACGATGAAGCCGAGATGGCTGACCGACGAATAGGCGACGAGCCTCTTCAGGTCAGGCTGGACGATGGCCACCACGGCGCCGTAGATGATGCCGATCACGCCGAGGGTCCCCATGATCCAGACGGCATCAACCGAGGCTTGAGGAAACAGGGAGAGATTGAAACGCAGCAGCCCGTAGGTGCCCAGTTTCAAGAGCACACCTGCCAGGAGGACCGATCCAGCGGTAGGAGCCTCGGTGTGTGCGTCCGGCAGCCAGGTATGGAGCGGAAAGAGCGGAACCTTGATGGCAAAGGCCAGAGCGAACGCAGCGAACAGCCACCGTTCCGCCCCCGTCGCCAACTCCACGTTCATCAGGTCCGAAAGGGCGAAGGAGGCCGAACCGAACTGCTCGGCGTGAGTGAAGGCAAGAGCGATGATTCCGGCAAGCATCAGGGCCGAGCCGAAAGCGGTGAAGATGAAGAACTTCATCGCGGCGTAGATCCGCTTCTCGCCCCCCCAGATACCGATGATGAAATACATCGGAATGAGAATCGCCTCGAAGAAGACGAAGAAGAGAAAGAGGTCGAGAGCCAGGAACACGCCGATCATGCCGGCCTCGAGGAGAAGTGCGTACACCACAAACTCCTTGGTTCGTGTGGTGATCGAAGTCGAAGCGGCCAGGGAGATCGGCACCAGGATCGCGGTGAGGAGCACCATCGGCATCGAGATGCCGTCTATGCCGAGACTCCAGCTGATACCCCACGGTTCGTACCAGACAGCTTGCTGACTGAACTGATACCCGGCAACAGGCTCAAAAACCCAGAAAACGTATCCTGCGAGAGCCAACGGAAGCACCGAGAGGGCGATGCCCAGCGGCAGGTGCAACTCCTTGAGACGTTTCGGGACGAGAGCGACGATCACCGCGGCAATCACCGGCAGGGCAATGAGCCAGGTCAGCATCACGCTCCTCCCGCCACAAGCCATATCACCACGACAACGGCACCAGCGAGAATCAAAGCGCCGTAGTTGCGGACGTATCCCGTCTGGAGCGGTCTCGCCCAAGCTCCGATCCTGCGCACGACCCGGGCGATGCCGTTCACGGCGCCATCCACGACCGGCACGTCGAATCCGAAGGCGGTGGCCTCGGCAGCTTTCCGTCCCGGTGCGACCAGGACACGCCCGTAGATGTCGTCAACCCCGTAGGCGTCCTCCCAGATATCCCAGATCGGCTGGAGCCCGTCTTCGAAGCGCCGCCAGTCTTCGGGTGGACGGCGGTACGAAAGCCAGGCCGCAAAGATCCCGGCGGCGCCCGCCAAAACAGAAAGCAACGCGACAACGACAAGTGTCCACACGTTCTCCGGCGGGTGCTGGAGACTTATCAACTCGAAACTGGGCTCGAGAAAATTCTCCAAAGCAAGCCGGATCGGGGTGTTGGTCAGCCCACCGACAGTGGACAGGACGGCCAGAACGATCAACGGCACGGTCATCACCCGTGGCGACTCGTGTGGATCCACACCCGCCTTCCATCGAGGCTTCCCGAGAAAGATGAGCATGAACAGTCTCGCCATGTAGAAGCCGGTGATCAGAGCGGTAACGAGTCCGATAATCCAGAGAAAGGAAAACCATCCGCCTCTCTCGAATACGGAGGCGAGAATCTCGTCCTTAGACCAAAAACCGCCAAATGGCGGGATACCGGCAATGGCGATTGTCGCGACGCCCATCGTGATGCCGGTCACCCGCATCTTGCTGAAGAGACCACCCATCTTGTTCATGTCCTGCTCGCCGCTCATGGCGTGGATCACCGACCCGGCTCCGAGGAAGAGAAGCGCCTTGAAGAAGGCGTGAGTCATCAGGTGAAACAACCCGGCCACGTACGCTGTGGTCCCCACGGCGAGAACC
>JAZFTN010000207.1:0-11006 GCA_036446715.1 Acidimicrobiia bacterium
CGATTATCTCCATGCCGAACCTCATGTCTGGTTTGTCGGAGCCATACCGATCCATCGCCTCGTGCCAGGTGAGACGGAGGAACGGGAGTGGCACGTCGACTCCGCGAATCTCGCGGGTGACCGCGGCCAGCACCGCCTCGACGGTCTCCAGCACATCGTCTCGATCCCAGAACGAGCCCTCGAGATCGAGCTGGGTGAACTCGAGCTGACGGTCTGAGCGGAAATCTTCGTCGCGATAACAGCGGGCGATCTGGAAGTAGCGCTCTACGCCGGCGATCATCAGCAACTGCTTGAAAAGCTGTGGCGACTGCGGCAGGGCGTAGAACTCACCCGGGCGCAGCCGGGAGGGCACCAACATGTCCCTCGCCCCCTCCGGCGTCGAGTTGATCAATGTCGGTGTCTCTACCTCGAGAAACTCCATATCGTCGAGGGTCCGCCTGATCACCGCCGTCGCTCTGGACCTGGCCCTGAGATTGGCGGCCATTCGGGGCCTCCGTAGATCGAGATAACGATGCCTCAGTCGAACTGCCTCGTCGACGTCGGTGCGGTCATCGATCATGAACGGCAACGTTTTGGCCGGCGCCAGGACCTCGAGCTCGTCAACGCCGATCTCGATCTTTCCTGTCGGGAGATCCGGGTTTTCGGTTCCAGCCGGACGGGAGCGAACTTGGCCTCTCACACGAACGCAATACTCCATCTTCAGATCGGCAACCGTCGGGTGCCCGGCCGGATCGGCGACCACCTGAACGAGGCCGGTGGCATCTCTCACGTCGAAAAAGGCGACACCCCCATGGTCGCGACGACGCTGGACCCAGCCGGCGATGACGACTTCACTCCCGATATCCGCCTCGGAGATCGCCCCCGCCCCATGAGACCTGATCACGTTTGTCTCCTGAGCCAATCCGAAACCTTCTCGAGCGGCACATCCAGGCGACCTCCTTGTGATTGGACGTCGATCGGCTCGCCTTTCCCCTTCCAGACAAGTGTGATCGCCGCATTGACCCGGCGAGCCGCCCGAAACTGCGCCTTCACCGATCGGCCTTCGCTGTCGAAGTCGACCTTGACACCGTCCCGACGGAGACGTGACGCAACCCAAAGGGCCTCTTCGGGGCCGGTCTCAGACACGAGATAGGCGTCCAGGTACGTCATATCGGCCTCATCCACGGCAAGCACGATCCTGTCGACCCCCAGGGCAAAACCGACACCCGGCGTTGGACGCCCGCCCAGCGTCTCGGCCAAACCGTCATATCGACCACCACCGCCGACCGCATTCTGGGCAGTGTCCATCTGACGGCCTATGTACTCGAACGTCGTCCGCGTGTAGTAGTCGAGACCCCTAACCAGGGCATGATCCTCGGTGAAGGGGACACCCAGGCTCTCCAACAAGGCCTTGACGGATTGGAAATGGCCGGAGCACGCGTCACACAGATGGTCGACCATTCGTGGCGGGTCGACCAGGACCGATTGGTCCGCCTTCGAGTCGAGCACCCGCAAAGGATTCACATCGATGAGATCTACCGAGTCCTCGCTGAGCTCGTTCTTCTTACCTGCCAGATAGCCGCGAAGCACATCGGTGTAACCGGGGCGACACTTGGAGTCTCCCAATGAGTTGATCAACAATTCCAGGCCGGGGACCAAAGTCGACTCGAGATAGCGGTAACCCAGCTCCACCACCTCGGCGTCGGCGGCAGGGCTCTCCACATCGAGGTACTCGACACCGACCTGCCAGAACTGGCGACGCCGACCCCCTTGCGGTTGTTCATATCGAAAGAAAGGGCCCGAGTAAGCGCCCTTCCACACACCCTGATGCCCTGAATTGAGATATGCCCTGACGACACCGGCGGTCCCCTCGGGACGAAGGGTCACCGACCTGCCGCCCCGATCCTCAAACGTGTACATCTGCTTGGTGACGACCTCGGTGGTCTCACCAACACCGCGCTTGAACAATTCCGTCGACTCCAGGATCGGGGTCATGACGAGGGGGAACCCATAACGTGCCGACCATTCATCCCAGAGACTCAACACATCGCGCCAAGTCTGCGATTGTGGCGCCAGCAAGTCGTCGGTGCCTTTTGGGGGTTGAAAGCTCATCAGGACGCCAGGTTACCGGTGAGCCCCCGGCGATCAGAGCCACTCGTGACGGAAAGGGTTGGTTCGTCTTTCCCTGCCGATCGTGGTTTCCGAACCGTGACCGGGCAGAACCCGAACATCGTCGCCGAGGGTCATCACCTCGGTCCGCATCGAGTGGGAGAGGGCGGCATGGGAGCCACCCGGCAGATCGGTGCGCCCGATCGAGCCGGCAAACAACTGATCACCGGAGAACAAGACGCCTTCGCCATCCTCGTAGAAACAGCAGTGACCGGGAGTGTGCCCCGGTGTCTGCCTGATCTCGAGGGAGAGTCCCGCCAACTCCACAACCTGACCATGGTGGAGAGGCTCCATCTTCTCCGGCAGACCGAACTCCCCGGGCGGAGTCATGCCAAAGAGAGCCTGCAACTGCCTCGTAGGGTGCAGGGTCAGGAAATCATCATCAGGGTGAACATAGGTCGGGGCCCCGGTCTCCGAGGCGAGCCATCCAGCCCCGCCGGTGTGATCGACATGCCCGTGTGTCAGGAAGATACCCACCACGGCCACATCTATGGACGCCAGGTACTCCCCGATCGTCTCAGGCTCCGGAGGGGCGTCGATCACGATCGCCAGCCCGCCCGGATCATCGGCGACAACCCAGGCATTGGTCTGTGCCACCCAAGCTGGGATCTGCTTGATCAACACTTCAGTCGGCCGCCGGATCGTTGGCCAGTCGAAACGCCGCGAAGACGCCATCGACGCCGCGAAGGTCGCCAAGCAGTCGTGCCAGTTGACCCGGGTCGGAGAGCTCAATCTCGTATTTGAGGACGGCAACCCTTCCCTCCCCGACAGCGGTCGAGGATGCCGTGATGTTGCCTCCGGTGTCGGAGACGAGAGCCGTCACGTCACCGAGCAGGCGGGTGCGATCCAAAGCCTCCACCTGAATCCAAACCACGAAGGCGCCGCTGTCACCACTTGGCCAACTCACCTCGACCGTGCGTCCGCGTCTGCCGGCCAGATAGGACACGTTGGTGCAATCGGCACGATGGACCGATACTCCACGCCCAACAGTCACGTAACCCACGATCGGGTCACCCGGAACAGGGGAGCAACATCGCGCCAGATGCACGAGCATGTCGTCCTGACCTTCAACCACGACATCGGCTGCCTCGGAGGGCCCCTTCCGCCGGGGCGGGCGGAACAAGTCGTCTCCCGTTTCGGGCGCCAGACGCCGGCGAAGCCTGACTGCCGTCGAGTCAAGAGAGACATTGCCCTCCCCGAGTGCGGCAGTGAGTGCCTCGGCATCCTTCAGACCGAACTCGACGGCGATTTCCGATAGATACGCATCGCGCTCGCCAGACCCGAGATCGGGGGCCTCTCTCTTGAATAGCGTCTGTATGAGGTCTTTTCCGTCTGCGAGAGCCTGGTCGCGACGCTCCCTCTGGAACCAGTGCTTGATCTTGGCCTTCGCCTTGCCGGTACGAACGAAGTTGAGCCAGTCACGACTGGGGCCTGAATCAGGCGAATTCGAAGTCAGAATCTCAACGATGTCCCCCGACTCGAGTTTCGTCGAGAGCGAGACGAGGCGCCCGTTCACCCTGGCGCCCACGCAGCGATCCCCCACCTCCGTGTGAACCGCGTACGCGAGATCCACTGCGGTGGATCCCCTCGGCATTTCTTTGACATCGCCACCCGGTGTGAGAACGAAGACCTCATCCTGGTAGAGGTCCAGTTTCAGGTTTGCGAGGAATTCCTCGGGATCCTCATCGAACGCGGGGACTTCGAGCGCCATGTGCTCACCACTCTCCCCCTCCTTGTAGCGCCAGTGGGCTGCGATTCCGGCTTCAGCGCGATTGTGCATCTCTTCGGTACGGATCTGTACCTCGAGAGGTTTGCCGTCCGGCCCGATCACGGTGGTATGGAGTGACTGGTAGAGGTTGATCTTGGGCATTGCGATGTAGTCCTTGAATCGTCCCGTTACCGGCACCCAGTGACTGTGAACGAGGCCGAGCGCCGCGTAGCTGTCACGTGTTGTCCGGGTGACTACCCGGATGCCTATCAGATCGTGGATATCCTCAAACGGTCTGTTCTGCTCGATCATCTTCCGGTATATCGAGTACTGATGCTTGGGGCGTCCGGTGACCTCCGCCTCGATACCGGCGTCGCCGAGCAACCCGCCGATCTCAACCACCATCTTCTCGATGAACGCCTCGCGCTCGGGAGCGGCCTCAGCGAGTTTCGCCTGAATCTCTGCGTTCGGCCCGGGATAGAGGATTGCGAAACAGCGATCCTCGAACTCGTGCTTGATCTCCTGGACGCCCAGCCGGTGAGCCAGTGGCGCGTACACATCAAGTGTCTCACGGGCGACTCTGATCTGTTTTTCCTCGGGTAGCGCGTAGACCGTTCGCATGTTGTGAAGCCTGTCGAACAATTTGATGATCAAGACCCGCACATCCTGTGCCATGGCCACGACCATCTTTCGAATCGTTGCCGCCTGAGCCTGTTCTCGATTGGAGTATCGGACCCGGTCCAGCTTGGTGACCCCATCGATCAGCCGGGCTATCTCCTCACCGAACTCCGCCGAGAGCTGTTCAAGGGTGAGATCGGTGTCCTCCACCGTGTCGTGAAGGAACGCTGCGGCGATCGTCTCGGTGTCCAGCCCGTAATGGGCGAGAAGAAAGGCGACCGTCAGCGGGTGAGATATGTAGGGGTCGCCGGTCTTGCGGTACTGCCCGGCGTGAGCTTTCTTGGCCACGTCGTGTGCCCGTCGAAGCAACTCTATGTCACCGTCCGGATGGCGGGCACGGAACGCATCGAGGACATCGACCAGTTTGGCCGGAGCCCCCTTGTCAGTCGTATCGAACGAGGGCATGTAACGGAACCCCGTCGAGCTTTTCGGCCCCACCCAGAAAAGCCAATTCGATGAAAACGGCAATACCGACAACCTCGGCGCCCACAGCTCGAAGAAGACGAACGGCTGCGGCTGCGGTGCCTCCGGTGGCGATGACGTCATCCACCACCAGAACCTTCTCACCCTGGGTCACTGAGTCTATGTGGACTTCGAGCGCATCGGTCCCGTACTCGAGGGCGTAGTCTTCGCGCATGGTCTCGTGGGGGAGTTTTCCGGGCTTCCTGACCGGAATGAACCCGGCACCCAGACGATCGGCAACCGGTGTGGCCAGGGTGAAGCCGCGAGCCTCGATACCGGCAACCTTGGAGACTTCGGATCTCTTGTACGGCTCGGCAAGGGCGTCCACCAGAACGGAGAGTGCTTTCCCGTCACCAAGAACAGGGGTGATGTCCTTGAAAACAACCCCCGGTTCGGGAAAGTCCGGGATGTCGCGAATGAGAGAGATGAGGCGGTCCACCCACATGAGTCTAAGACCGGATCAGCGCATTCCCGCCTTGGGACGCCCCGAACCCCTCTTCGCCCGCTCCTGCCACTCGGGCTCTTTCTCTTTCCAGGTGGCGAGAATGGGAGCAGCAACAAATATCGACGAGTAGGTGCCCGCGGCAATCCCGACGAACAGAGCCAGCGCGAAGTCACGCAGAGTCGGGGCACCGAGGATGAACGAGCCGACGAACAAGATGCTTCCTACTGGCAGCAGGGAGGTGAGCGAAGTAGCCAGGGATCTTGCCAGTACCGAGTTCATCGCCTTGTTGACTATCTCGGAGTAGGACCTCTTCTCTTCGAGTTCCACGAGTTCTTCCACCTTGTCAAACACGACCACAGTGTCATACAGGGAGTACCCGAGTATCACCAGGATGGCCACCATCGTGGCCGGAGTCACCGGGAAACCGGAGAGCGAGTAGACCCCGAGCGTTATCACCAGGTCATGGACAAGGGCGACAAGACCGGCACCTGCCATCTTGAACTCCAGACGCCAGCTGATGAACAGAACAACGGCACCGAGAAACACCCCCAGAGCGACGAGTGCGCGTCTGGCTACGAGGGCTCCGAATGATGGACCTACAGCCTCGATGGAGATTTCCGTCCGGTCACTGCCGGTCACCGACGAAAGGGCATCGACGGCATCGTTCTCAGTTGCCAGATCGAGGACCGGGGTGGCTACCCGGACTGCCTCACCATCGTTGAGCAACTGGATAGTGGCATCATCCACGCCAACAACCCCGAGCGCTTCTCTTATCTCCGGTACGTCGGCGCCGGCGGGATTAGGCGCCTGCATTCCCAGCCCCCCGACGAATTCGATTCCAAGATTGAGCTGGCGGATGCCGAGACTGCCAAGAGCAATCACCAGAAGCACCGCTGAGATAGTGAACCATCGCCTGCGATTGCCGACGAAGTCGATCTCCGTTTCGCCTCTGTTCAGCCGGCCCCAGGTGCTCATTGCGACGCCCCCCTGATGCTGAACCATCCACCCGAGCCCAGGGGCGTGCGTGCGAGAATCCCCACAGCACGGCGTGTGTACACCTTGGCGATTATCAGGTCGAGAACCGTGGCCAGACCGAGTGCCAGAGCAAAACCCTTGACCGCTCCGACTGCAAGAAGCCAAAGCAGCACGGCCGCCAGCAGCGAAACGGTATCGGCGGTGAGGATTGTCCGGTAGGCGAGCCGGAATCCCTCCTCGGCTGCCTCGTCAATCTCATATCCGTCGCGGATCTTCTCTTTGAGCCGTTCATAGAAAACGATGTAACTGTCGGTGGTGATTCCGATCGAGACGATGATCCCGGTGATACCCGCCAGGGTGAGCGTCAATCCCTGGAACTCGCCGAGTAGACCGAAAAGCATGAGCAGAAGAGAGCCGAAGACTGTCAGACCGACTATCGCCAGCAGACCTAACGACCGATAGATGAGGATCAACACGATGGCGACCAGCGCAAGCCCGAGCAACCCGGCGATGACTCCGGCCTGGAGCGAGTCACTCCCCAGAGTGGCCGAGATCTTCTGAACTGCCGCGATCTCGAATGCAACCGGCAGCGAGCCATAGCGAAGAACAACAGCCAGGTCGTTGGCCTGCTGTTGAGAGCCCTCGCCCGTTCCGACCGAGATCGAGGCGCGCCCGCCACTGATCCCTCCCTCGGGTATGACCTGTGGCGCCGAAATCACGAGACCATCGAGGACAATGGCAATCTGTCGTCGGGGGTCTCCCAGCGGATACGTCGCGGCCTCCGCTGTCAATTGCTCGAAGAGGATGGCGCCCTCACTCGTCAGCTCGAGGCTGACCGCCCAGCTAGCCGATTGAGTATCGAAAATAGGGACAGCGTCGGCGACATCCTCGCCGACCATGCCGGCCGGACCTACAAAGAGAACCTGAGATCCGAAGTCGTCTGGATAGAGAAGATACGCGTCGTCATGTATGTCGTCGTTGATGGTGAGCCCGGTCTCATTGTCGATTCCTGGTGTGCTGGTGCCTGCCAAAGGACCAATCTCGCCAGGAAATGCGGCCAGGACGGGCCGGAAGGAAAGATCTCCGGTCTGACCAACAGCTTCGATGGCCCTCTGCTCGTCCTCGACACCCGGTAGCTGGACAACAACCGTGTTGTCACCGGAGATGGCGATGTCTGGTTCCTGGACACCACCGATGTCTTCGATCCGGCGGGTCATGATGTCGACGGAGACCTCGACGAGCTCGGGATCGGTGCCCTCGGGCGCCGTCAGGACAACCGCAGTGCCACCTTGAAGGTCGAGGCCCAGGCGAGGTGTGAAACCGAGGGCAATTGTGGCCGCAAGCCCTCCCCACGAAATGGCGAGGACAACGACAAGCCCGACTACGCGTCGGGTCACGTCAGGCTTCGTCTCCTACGCGGCTACCAATGGCACGCCGCGAGATTCGGAGCCGACCGTCCTCGACAGTGATGACAACGCTGTCATCGTCAAGAGAGACAACGGTGCCATGGATGCCACCGATGGTGCGCACCTCGTGTCCGATCATGAGTGACTCGGAAAGGTCCTTCTGCTTCTTGGCTCGACTCCGCTGTGGCCTGATGATCAGGAAATAGAAGACACCGATCATCAGCGCCAGAAAGATCAGCGACCCCGTGCCTCCGAACCCTCCGGACTCCTGGGCAAACACGACAAGACTCACGGTTCCTCCGTGGAATGGTTGGAAACCGGCAGATTAGGCGAAAAAACACCCCTACGACGAACCATCCTGCCGCCTACGGCGCACGCCGGCGACAAAATCACCCAACCGGCCCTCGGTGATGGCGGCACCGGCCGCCGACACCAGATCAAACGTGTATTGGAGGTTGTGGATCGACAGCAGCCTATGGGCGCTCAGCTCGTTGGCCCTTATCAGGTGACGAAGATATGCCTTCGAATGATTTCGGCATGTGTGACACGCACAATCCGGGTCGACCGGGCCGTCGTCCGCCTCGAAGCGGACCTGGTTGAGGTTGAAGTCCCCGGTCCTCGACAGTGCCTTTCCGTGACGCGCAACCCGCGTCGGGATGACACAATCAAACATGTCTGCGCCCCGGCTGATGGCGTCGAGCAACCCGTTCGTGTCACCGAGACCCATCACGTAACGCGGCTTGTCGTCGGGCAACCCGGCAAGAGCTGTGTCGAGGGAGCGGTTTCGATCTTCTGCCGACTCCCCGACGGAGAGCCCGCCGATGCCGAAGCCGGCAAACCCCAGGGCAGCGGTTTCCCTGGCACTCTCGCCTCGCAGGTCGTCGTCAACGCCTCCCTGAACGATGCCAAAGAGCGCCTGATCCTCCCGGGAATGTGCCTCCAGAGATCGTTCAGCCCATCGGAGGGTCCGGCGCATCTCGATGTCAACTACCTCGCGAGGAGAGGGAAGCCCGACACACACGTCGAGCACCATGGCGATATCCGGACCGAGCCGCTCCTGAATGCCAACAGCATCCTCAGGCGTGATGTGGACCGTGGAGCCGTCATAGACCGATTTGAAGGTGACTCCTCGATCATCCACTTTGGGGGCGAGCGAGAAGATCTGAAATCCTCCGGAGTCGGTGAGGATCGGACGGCCCCACCCAATGAATCCGTGCAGTCCACCTAGCTCGGCGATGAGGTCGGCACCGGGGCGAAGCATCAGGTGATAGGTGTTGGCGAGAATCATCTCCGCTCCGACAGCCTCCAAGTCATCGGTGTCGACCGCCTTGACGGCCGCTTTGGTGCCGACCGGCATGAACGCTGGTGTTCGCACCCGTCCGTGCGGAGTTTCCAGCCACCCGGCCCGTGCCTTTCCATCGGTAGCTGTCGAATCCCAGGTGACCACGGGCATAACAACCAGGCTAGAGCCGGGATCGCTCCGCATACATCGCATCCCCGAAGGAGAGAAATCGATATCCCCGATCCAGCGCGGTCTCGTAGGCCTCGCGCCAGCCCGGCCCCATGAAGGCCGCAAGAAGAACGAGAAGTGTCGAGGAAGGCATGTGAAAGTTGGTGATCAGGGCATCCACCACCTTGAATTTGTAGCCCGGTCGTAGGAACAGGTCAGTTCGATGGCTCCCCGATCGAACACCTCCCCGACCATCGGCCATCGACTCCAGAGCGCGAACGACCGTCGTGCCGACCGCCACCACCCTCGCACCGGCTGCACGGGTGTCCGCGATTCTGGTGACAGCCTCCAACGGCACCGAGCACCACTCCGAATGCATGTCGTGGTCTTCGATGCGCTCGACACTCATCGGTCTGAAGGTGTCCAGGGACACGTGAAGGTCGACAGTTGTCATGCTCACCCCCCGCTCATCGAGTCGCTCCAGCACCTCGTTGGTGAAATGGAGCCCTGCTGTGGGTGCAGCCGCGGAGCCGGGCTCTCTGGCAAAGATCGTTTGGTATCGATCAGGGTCGGGGAGCGTCCCGGTGAAATACGGTGGGAGCGGAACCGACCCGGTCGCCCCGATAACCGCCTCCTCGTCATCTGCGTCGAGCGAAACCGCGACCATTCCCTCATCGGGAATGGTCTCCACCGTTGCAGAGAGACCATCGAACTCGAGAACAATGCCAGGTCGCAGCCGTCGGGACGGTCGTGCCAGTGCGTCCCACCATCCGTCGCCGCGACGATCGAGAAGCAGAAGTTCGACCTTGCCTCCGGTGTCGGCCCGGCGCCCAACCAGACGGGCTGGCCTCACCCTGGTGTCATTGACGACGAGCAGGTCTTGGAGTTCGAGGAGGTCCGCCAGGTCCAGAAAGCGATGGTCGCTCATATCCCGGGTGTCGAGCAGACGAGAATCATGTCGTGGCTCGATCGCCGACTGCGCGATCGACGTGCCGGCCAAGTCGTAGTGAAAGTCGGCGACCTTCACGCCGGCTAGAGCAGAGTCCCCTGAGGGGTCTCCGGACGGTCGATCCCCAGATGGGCATAGGCGTGCTGGGTGGCGACCCGGCCCCTGGGAGTCCTCTTGATCAGACCCGACTGGAGAAGGAACGGCTCGTAGGCGTCCTCGACAGTTTCCGGCTCCTCGCCGACCGCAATCGAGAGAGTGGAGAGCCCCACAGGACCACCGTTGAAGAGGCCGATGATGGCGATGAGAATCGACCGGTCGACTTTGTCGAGACCGAAATCATCGACCTCGAACACGGTCAATGCCTCCTCCGCCACGCTGACATCGATGAACCCCGAGGCCCTGGCCACCGCGTAATCTCGAACACGGGCGAGTAGACGGTTGGCGATTCGCGGTGTCTGACGGCTTCGACCCGAGATCAGCTCCGCTGCGGTCTCGTCGATCTCCACATTGATGATTTTCGCCGAGCGACGAATGATCACCGCAAGCTCTTCCGGCTCGTAGTAGTCGAGCTTCTCCTCGATGCCGAACCGGTCGCGAAGAGGGGCGGTGACCTTGCCCTTGCGTGTGGTTGCGCCCACCAGAGTGAAGTGAGGAAGGTCAATGCGTATCGACTGGGCTGTCGGCCCTTTCCCGAGGATCACATCGAGCTGGAAATCCTCCATGGCCGGATAGAGGATCTCCTCCACAGCCCGGGGTAGACGATGGATCTCATCGATGAAGAAAAC
>JAZFTN010000208.1:0-11583 GCA_036446715.1 Acidimicrobiia bacterium
CCTCACAGCCCCTGGTCCACGGAGAACAGTGGTATGTCTCTGGTGCTGAAATGGTCGAAGCCGACCTTCTCTCTTCCCCGCTCGACCACTGTCCACCTAAGGGCAACAACTCCATCTGGGGTGCAGAACAGTTCCTTTCGATTCGCCCAGATCAACAGATCTCGCTCGCAATCGCCCATCGCGTTGTCCCGCCACCGATCGGCACGTTTCGCTCGGGTTCGATGCTCAGGAGGACTGGGCTGGGCAAGCGCACGCTGTATCGCCAGAACGTGATTGCAGCTGGCAACTTCATCCGCAAGCCTGATGAGCCATTCATTCATAGACTGATGCGAGCTCAAGGGGTCATTGCAACACTTAAGCGTCCACTGCTCGGGAGATCGACACCGCCGTGGTCGGGTTCACGTCGCCAGGGTGACCTTCACCAGATCACGCAACGAGAGTTCACCACTGCCGCCAGGTATCCGTTTGAGCCCGAGAAACGACGGGAAATCACATGAAGACGTGACCATGGGGTTAGAAAACGAATCCTCATGCCCTGTGTTGGCTTTCGCGTCGTGACGGGATCCATTGCGTCTCAAGATGCCTGACGAGGTGAGGAGCCTGTGCTTCGGGCAGCCCGCATTTTCATGGATGCACACAGCGTATGGTTAGTTGTCTTCCACGGTTGTAATTACACGGTTATGCTGGTCAGACTATGTCATCCGACGACGTTGAGGGCGTCTTGACTCGTTGCGGGGGATCGCCCTATTCGACCCGCCGCCAGACACAGGAAGGGGCATCGGTTCCAACAGCCGCCAAACCGCTCGATGTTGCCCTCTCGTCATTGAGGGTCGGTCTATGAGCAGGCGCGCCAACGGCGAAGGGTCGATCTATTTCGATTCCAACAGTGGCCGGTGGGTTGGCGCGATCGACGCCGGGGTCAACCCGAAGACGGGAAAGCGCCGACGGGTCAAGGTCGTAGGGTCTGAGGGAGAATCCAAGTCGTCGGTTGCGGCACGCCTTCGGGCGAAAATCTCCGATCTCGAGACCTCGAGTTCGACTTCGCCGGACACGGTGAGGGAGCTGGTCGAGGCATGGTTCACGCGTGCCGCGCCAAAGCGAAAGAGCCAGACCACCTTGGCGATGACGGAGTCGCTGATTCGCAATCACATCGACCCGGTACTCGGCCATATGCGTGTCTCGGCGGTGACTGTCGAGGATGTGGAGGCGTTCCTCGACGCCCGTACCCAAACTCACTCCAAGTCGACACTCGACAAGCTTCGGACCATCCTCGCCCAAGCCTTTGATTTCGGGATCCGCCGCCGACACCTCAACTGGAATCCGGCACGGGTCGCTGAGCTGCCTCCTGAGGCCGAAGCTACCCGCGAGGGTCGGGCCCTGACTGCAAGTGAAGCGCGTGTCCTGCTCAATGTGGCCTCAAAGCATCGGCTGGGAGCATGGGTGAATGTGGCCATAACTCTCGGATTGCGCCCTGGGGAGGTGTCGGGCCTGACTTGGGAGGCGATCGACTTCGGAGGGGGGACATTGACGGTCTACCAATCGCTCGGTTGGCCTGGCGGGCAGCCGGTCCTGAAACCAACGAAGAGCAAACGTTCAAGAACTCTCGAGCTTCCAGCCGTAAAAATCGACGCCCTCGGAGAGCACCGGAAGCGGAGCGCCGAGGAGCGGCTGATGTTGGGAGACCGATGGCCGGCGAAATGGGGATCCCTGGTCTTCGTCTCCGAGAACGGAACACCTATCAACCCTTCCAGCCTGAGACGTCTGATCCGACGATTCGCCCAAGACGCAGGCATCGAGGGCGTGCTCAACCCCTATGACTTACGGCACACAGCGACCTCGCTAATATCGGCGGCGGGTCTAAGTGCGGAGCGTCTGGCCGATCTACTGGGCCACAAAGACACCCGGATGGTGTTCGAGTATTACCGGCACGCGGTCACCTCGTCGGTGTCGGTCGCCGCGGAGTATTGGGGAGTCAATCAGGGAGCCAAATAGGGAGCCAATTGGTCCGGGGACGCTGCCAGAGAAAAAGCGACGCCTAGCAGGCGAGTCACTCCCAAGAGTCAGTAAAGGCCCTGGTCACAGCTCCAAACTCGTCAGATACTGAGACACCCTGACATATGACAACAGATGACGAGATGACGGCCTGGTTCCTCGACACGCAAGAGGTCAGAGGTTCAAGTCCTCTAGGGCCCACCGAGAAACCCCCAAGCGTTGGGGGTTTCTCTCGAGGTGGCGCAATTCAACTGTTCACACGAGGACCCTGAGAGCGAGTTTGGCGGCTCCGGTGAGTTCTCCGTCAGGGGCTGGGAGACGGATGAGTCTGTATCCGTGCGCCGCTGCCAACATGTCCTTTGTCGTGTCGAAGTACGCCCTTTGGGCAGTGAGGCCTCCTGGGAAGGGAAAATCAACGGCTTCTCTCCCTCGCAGGTACTTGTCAGCAGAATCCTGATACTGAGAGCACAAACCGTGGTATTGGCTCAGGTCCAGCCCATGGTCGATGCCGTCGTAGAAACCCAAGCTCGTGAGGCGCCGTGAGGAGAAATGGTGCTTTTCGTCTATCTCGATCAGCGTGGACCCATCAACCTGGAGGTCGACACGGAGGTGCTGCCGGCGTTTTGCAGTCAGTGCAGACCAGTCTCCGCCAAGCCGGGCATGGAGGGTCACAAGCCGATACTTGAGCTGTGATGGCAGCGGTACGTCGACCTCAGTTGGTGCCCTATTGGTCAGCCAGTCGAATCTCACCTGGCGGTCCACC
Source organism: Acidimicrobiia bacterium (assembly GCA_036446715.1). Taxonomy (GTDB): domain Bacteria; phylum Actinomycetota; class Acidimicrobiia; order Spongiisociales; family ZC4RG35; genus SZUA-217. Next base: position 2,756 of record JAZFTN010000208.1, read on the forward strand.
TGAAATCCCCTCTTCTGGAGCAACTGCTGGACTTCCTCCACAACGCTCGTGGTCGTCACATCTTCTCCGTTGGCATCACATCGAAGAGGCTACGTCTGGTGACGGCGAGCCGCCATTCCCTGCGGTTGTCTGCCAGCATTGGTTGTGGAGGTTGAAGATCCATGGAGATGACACAGGAACACAAAGAAGCACTCGCGCGGGGTCGCAAAGAGGCAAGAGCCATCAAGGCCTATCTGAAGACGGTCGACACCGGCAAGCATGGTCGCCCGGTCTCGAGAGAGAGCCTCGAGAAGCGTCTGGAAAAGACAAACCGGCAAATCGAAGACTCCGACGATCCGCTCAAAACCGTTGACCTGATCCAGACTCGACTCGATATCGAATTGGCGCTGTCCAGACTGGAGGATGTGGAGAGCATCGAGCGTTTGGAGGCGAAGTTCGTGAAGTACGCGGCGTCGTACTCGGAGCGCAAGGGTGTCAGCTACACGGCATGGCGCCAGTTTGGAGTACCTGCCACGGTCCTCAGAAACGCCGGTGTGCCTGAAACGAGACGTCGCTAGGCCCACCCCAGCTCGGCTAGTCGATGGTCGTCGATGCCCAGATGATGACCGAGTTCGTGAAGCACTGTCTTTCGTATCTCCGCTTCCAAATCCTTCCGGCTCAAGCCAAGGGCGAGGTGCTGGCGTCTGAAGATGACGATCCGGTCTGGCATTGCACCGAAGTAGTCATCCCGCCGGCTGAGGTCGACTCCTTCGTAGACCCCGAGCACCTCCCCCAACTCGGGGGGCGGGTGCTCCTCGACCACAACGACGAGATTGTCGATCTTGGCGACAACCCACTCGGGGAGTTCCTCGAGGGCGCGGTCGACCACCTCCTCGAATTCTCTCCGTCTCATGGTGGGGCAGGCATCAAGTGACCGCCTTCTCCACACCGGCGAACGCCTCGTGTGCCTTCGACTCGAATATCAGTTTGAGACGCTGCACCGCGGTGTGGACATCCATGAACGTGTTGTAGAGCGGGGACAGACCTAGCCGGATGTTGTCCGGCGTGCGGAAGTCGGGAAGAACGTGGCCGACGTCGATGAGGGCGCGTGTGGCCGGCCACGCCTCCTCGTGCCCAAGCGAGACATGAGACCCTCTTCGGTCTGGGTCGATGGGGGTGGCCAACACGAAGCTGAGAGGGCGAAGGTGTGTATCCCACTGTCCGATCAGGTATTCACTCATTTCCACCGACTTGGCTCGAATGACGTCGATGCCGGCCTCTGCCACAGCGGAGATCCCTGCCTCGGCGGCGGCAAGGGAAAGTATGGGCATTGTCCCTGTGTGGAAACGTCTGATCCCCGAAACCGGTCGGAAGTCGAGATCAAACGAGAAGGGCTTGGCGTGACCCCACCACCCCGTGATCGGGTTCTCCAGTGATTCCTGAAGATCAGTTCGGACATAGATGAATGCCGGTGAGCCGGGGCCGCCATTCAGGTATTTGTAGGTACATCCGATGGCGAGGTCCGATCCGTTGGCGTTGAGAGCAATCGGAACGACACCGACCGAGTGACTGCAGTCCCACAGCGTCAGCGCTCCCCTCCGACGAGCCATCTCGTTGACATCACCGATGTCGTAGGTGTAACCCGACTTGAAAACTGTGTGCGATAGCGAAACCAGCGCCGTGGATTCGTCGATCTCGGCTTCCAGCCCTTCCAGAGGGCCGTGCACACCATCGGATGCGACTATCACCAGCTCCTTGTCGAACTGACGGGCAATGCCCTCCAAGATGTAGAGATCGGTGGGGAAGTTGAGATCGTCGGTGACGATCTTCGAGCGCTCAGGGACAGCGCTGATAGCCGAGAGTGCCAGCTTGTAGAGATTCACCGATGTCGAGTCGGACATGACCACCTCTCCTGATGAAGCGCCCATGAGGGGAGCGAGGAGGTCACCGATGTGCAATTGGAGATCCCACCAGTTCTCGTTCCAGGAACGGATCAGTCTGTCTCCCCATTGCCGGCGGGTCACGTCTTCGACTATTTCGATTGCCGCCGAGGGAAGTCGACCGAGGGAGTTGCCATCCAGGTAGATGAGGTCATCGTCGCTGTGGACATAGAGGTCGCGCTGGTCCCGAAGTGGGTCGGAGGTGTCAAGAGCAAGGGCCTCGTCGTAGCCTTCTGCGTGCGGGTAAGGGCCCAGATCCTCGAGCGTCATGGCGGCATTGTGCCATCGGGCTGACGGGATCGACTAGCCAAGCGTCCGTCGGTAACCTTGCCCGAGCACGGGCGGTTAGCTCAGTCTGGTAGAGCGCTCGCCTCACACGCGAGAGGTCACAGGTTCAAGTCCTGTACCGCCCACGAGTGTTGCACGTCAGGGAGACGCGACCAGAAGTTCCTTCGCTCCGACCTCGACGCTCTTCGCCGTTCCACGGGCTTGAGCCGAGGCAAAAAGAATTGGATCAATCTCGTCTTCCAGCCTTGCTAGCACCTCCGCGGCCATCGTCCCGATCGAAACCATTCCCATACTGGTAGTCACTTGAGCGCTAATTGGGTCGGCAATCACACACGCCAGAATTTCCACGGCTTCCTCTTGCATTCCCAGTGCTGAGCGCACCTCTGCAACCTTTGTCATCATGCTCGCCATGTCCCGGCTGAGCCCCATCTCCTCGGACATAGAAAGGCTTTCGATGAAGGCTGCATCAGCGGCTTGGAGATCTCTAGCCGCGGCGTTTGCCTCGCCAAATCCCTGCAGGCCAAAAATGAGAGCCTGTCTGTCACCAATCTCTCGGGAGAGTGTGATAGACCGACTGTGAAGTTCAGCGGCGACTTGGGGTTGATTCTGAGCTAACGCGATCATCGCCCTGATGATGAGTCTCCAGGTTCCCATGACATAGTCCGGAGCGGTCGAAGCGCCTTCGCTCGCGTTTTCGAGAATTCCCGCAGCCGAATCGATATTGCCGCTCTGCAACTCGGCCAACGCCAGATAGTTTTGCATACCATTCGCCCACCAGTCCGCGCCACCTTCTTTTGCAACCCGGAAAGCCTCGGCGCTGACAGCCGAAAGCTCCCTTACCCGACCTGCATTGGTGAGACATTCACACAGACATTCCAAGGCTCGCAAATACGCCCACAGATCCGAAAGCGGTGCCAGTCTCTCGACCGCAATTCTGGCCTGAGCAGTCGCAGCTTCAATCTCGCCCAGGACCGACATGAACTTGGCTTGCGCAGCTGCCGAAAGTTCGCGGGCGATCCGTGTGGTTTCGTCCTGAGAGTCGGCCTTGAATGCCGCCAAAGCCTCTCCGAACACACTCTGACCCGCTTGATACCAACCACGCAGCTCATGGGGCAGCCATAACCCGATGACAATCCTTCTGGCCGATTCCGCGTCACCGGTGGCAAGCGTCTGTCGCCATGCGGCCCGGCTGCGGCCTGAATCGCCAGCCGGGTTTTGCCAGCCCCTCCCGGGGCCAGAATTGTCAGCAATCGAGTTTCTGCGATGACTCGCTTGATATCCACCAGTTCGGCTCGGCGACCCACAAACTCGGTCAACTGGACAGGCAGATTGTTGGGTACCGCATCGAGTGATGCCAAAGGCGGGAAGGTGTTGGGGAGGCCTTGGATGTCGATCTGATAGACACGTTCAGGCCGGGTGAGGTCCTTCAGTCCATGCTCGCCCATGTCTTGGATCGCCACGTCCGGTGGCAGTTGGTCCTGGACGAGTTCCATGGTTGATGCCGACATCAGGGTCTGGCCACCGTGGGCAATCGCACGGAGTCGGGCGGCCCGATTCACCGCCGAGCCGTAGTAATCCCCGAGTTGCAGGTCAGCACTGGCCCGTATGGAGAGCCATGCGCACCAGCAGCGGTCGTGGCGTGCTCCAGTGGATAGCGGCCATGCCTCGTTGCATCGCGACCACGGCGGCGACGGCATCGGTTGCGATCGGAAACACTACGAAACGGCTATCACCTTCCCCTCGTGGCTTCACCGATATCCCACCATTGCCTTCGGCAGCCTGCTCGATGACGGCGTCGTGCTGGTTCAGCGCTTGCATCATCGAATCGGGTGAGGCCTCCCACATGGCGGTGCTGCCTTCCACATCCGTGAAGAGGAAGGTGACGATGCCATCGGGAAGAGTGCCCATCGAGGCAACGGTAATAGGAATCCTCATTGCCGTCGCTTCGCATTGTCTATTCTCTGCGGGTGAAAAGCCGGCCTCTCTATTCGACGGATCAGGGCTATACCGAAGGCTCATGGGCCGAGGCCGAGCTATTCGACGGTGCCTTCGTTCAAGCTTTTGGGACGGGCGAGGGCACCGTGATGTGGGAGGGGTCACCTGGCCGCATCGAGTGGACCAATTTTCCGACGCGACGACCGGACGGGGTGTTTCTTCCCGACATATCAGGTGTGATCTATCTCGACGGCTATGAGCGCCCGGTTCTCTACCGGATGAGGGGTGTCAGTCTCAGTCCTGATCAAGATGGCCGTCGTCTGTTCGGCGGGCCGGTCCAATGGTTCACGGACGAGCCCGGCCTTCTCTGGTTGAACGACCGGTGGGGGTTTGAGGAGGGCCAGATCGATGTCAACACCCTTCGGTTCCAGACCGTGGCATACGTTCTCAAGCCAGACCCCCCTTCTTGATGCGAAGTCCGCTCTAGGGTTTCCGGGTGGATTTCGAGGTCACCCGCTCCGACATTGAATTGGCGGCCGACCGGATTAGTCCGTTCACGAGGCTGACCCCTGTGGCCGAACTGGGTGATGTGTTCGATGCCGGATACCGACTTTCGCTGAAACTTGACCATTTGCAGCCCACCGGTTCGTTCAAGGTGCGCGGCGCATTCTCCGTCTTGACGGCTCGAGACATCCCTCCCTCTGGTGTTGCCGCGGCCTCGGGTGGGAACTTCGGCATCGCAATCGCCTACGCCTGTTCCAGGCTGGGCTACCCGGCAACCGTATTCGTCCCGGAAACATCACCGGCCGAGAAGATTGACAGAATCTCAGGGTATGGGGCGGAGGTTCGTGTGATCCCCGGGTACTACCACCAGGCCCTCGCCGCATGCGAAGACTGGGCGGCCGACACTGGAGCGTTTCAAGCGCATGCCTATGACCAGCCGGAGGTGGTTGCAGGCCAGGGGACAGCCGGAATGGAAATCGTCCGCCAGGTGGAGGATGTCGATGCCGTTTTGGTCGCAGTCGGTGGTGGAGGCCTCATCGGGGGAGTGGCCAGCTGGTTTCGTGATGACGTGCTGGTCGTTGCCACCGAACCCGAGAGATGTGCCAGCTTCTACGCTGCCCGAAAGGCTGGACGACCAACCGTCGTCGACGTCGGGGGGGTTGCGGCGTCCTCTCTCGGAGCCGAGACGATCGGGGAGTACGCCTGGCATGCCAGCCGATGGATCGACGATTCGGTGCTGGTTACGGATGCCGAGATCATCGCCGCTCAGACATGGATCTGGCACAGCGTCAGACTGGCCGTCGAGCCTGCGGCAGCGACCACTGTTGCTGCACTGATGTCCGGCGCCTACCAGCCCCACTCAGAGGAGCATGTGGTGGCTCTCATCTCAGGCGCCAACATGAACTTGGGGTCTTTTGGCTGATTGCTTGGTCGCTTCCCAACGTCTCGCCATACTCGCACCGTGCTGAGACAGGTTTTGCGATCGCTGGTTGGCGGGTTCTTGATGGGAACCGCCGACCTGGTTCCCGGAGTCTCCGGAGGGACCATTGCGCTGGTTCTCGGAATCTATGAACGGCTCGTCGCGTCGATTCGGCAGGGAAGCTCCGCTCTGGGGTCGATGATCAAAGCCGATTTCGCCGGGTTCAGGGATCACCTCGAGAATGTTGAGTGGCGATTCTTTGTTCCGCTTCTCGCCGGGATCCTTCTGGCGGTTGTCCTCCTGGCAGGCTTTCTCGAGCACCAGCTAGAAGAGCGACCAGAGGTGATCTCCGGACTGTTCTTTGGTCTCGTACTGGGGTCGATCGGCATCGCGTGGAGGCTTCTTCGAGTGGCTACGTGGCGTCACGTGGTGATTGCCGCGGTGGTGGGTCTGGTGCTGTTTGTCGCCCTCGGATTTGGTGAAGGCGAGGTGAGGGAGGACCCGTCCACTATGGCGTTCTTCGGCGCCGGAGCTCTGGCAATCTGCGCCATGATTCTTCCTGGCATATCGGGCTCCCTGATTCTTCTCATGTTGGGCATGTACACCCCGGTACTGGCTGCCGTCACCGACCGGGAGTTCGGAATACTCGTCGTGTTTGCCCTGGGTGCGGTGGTTGGCCTCGCCTTGTTCTCCCAGCTTCTCTATTGGTTGCTGGAACACCACCACGACAACGTTCTGGCCGCGCTCATCGGGCTGATGGCGGGCTCGATGCGAATCCTCTGGCCCTGGCCCGATGGAGTCGGGAGCGCCAAGCTTGGGACGCCCGAGAGTGACGGGATCTCGGTGTTTGTCGCGATGGTTGTCGGTGCGATGATCGTCACCGTGATCTCCCAGCTCGCCGTGTCGCGGGAGTCCGTGGCTAGCGCGTAGCCACCCGTTTCGACCGGTCGTCGGCCATGAGATGGTGCTCGAGTGGCTTCCAGACCTCAGGTCGTCCAAGTGTGCGTTTCATCGAGACGAGGGTCCGCATGAACGTCGGAACAGAGCGTGACGCGTCCATCGGATTGGGGCGTGATGCGTTCTGAACCGAGGGAGAAGGGCTCAGACTCACGATGTCGCAGTCAGGCCAAGCCGATTTGATCAGATCGATTTCCTCACTGAGAGAGCGCGTGCCAACCCGGTCGAAGATCTTCTCGTGGAAGCGGGCCCGCATACGAGACACCTCCGCGGCGAGTGGTGCTATGACCAGCACCAGATCGAGAGGCTCCGGGGATCCGAGCACCAGATCAGCATGGGTCCCCGAGGAGACGCCACCATCGACATACAGGCCACGGTCCAGCGAATAAGGGCGAAAAATGAGCGGGATGGCTGACGAGGCAGCCACTGCTTCGGCGATACCGACTTCTGGCGCCGAGTCGGTTCCGAACACGGTGCGGCTGTTGGAGCGGAGGTCATGAGCAACTATGGCAGTTGGACGGTTCGGCCAGGACAGGGCGGCATCGGAACCGATGTGGGTGGTGACCCAATCGGCGATACCCCTGGCGTCATAGCGCGCAGGCGAACCAAGGAAGAGTGTCAGCCCAGGTCGTCGGACACCGGGAACGATCCCGTGGCGGACCCATTTCCCGACATTGAGGCTCGGGGCCTTGATGAACACATGAGATCTGATGCGCTCGGTGACGTCATCACGATTGTCCGACGGTCTCACCATGGAGTCGAGGGTGAGAGCTTCGTTGCGAACCAGCGAGGCAACAAATGAGCCAGACGAGGTACCGACAATCACTTCGGCATCGTTGGGATCCCACCCGGTCGCCAACTCGATTGCCATGAGGGCGGCCATCTCGTATGCCGCGCCAGTGATGCCCCCACCACCGAGGACGAGTCCTACCTTGCTCACTCATCTCACCATAGGTATCGACGCCGCGTCTTTAGGTATCGGCGTAGTAGCCCGGTTCGAAGATTCGACTGCTTTGTAGTGGTCGGCTCAGCCGAATTCCTGTCCACACCCGGTGCAACGAGAGTCATGCTCGTCCGTGGGGGCGTAGCACCATGGACAAGGCAGATCGTCGCCGCGCTCATCCCGCGGAAGCACTGCGAGAGTCGGGTCCACCCGAAACGTCTGGTTGCCTCTGATTCCTTTGGCGAGCGCGAACAAACCTGTGGTTGCAGTGGCCACCACCAGAGCTTCAATCACCGTCCGTCCTCCTTGATGAATGCAGGGTTGAGGCTAAGAGAGGCGCCCGGGGATTCCGGGGATTTCGACCCGGCGGTTTATCCGCCCAGTACGGCTTCTGTCAGATCATTGACGAGGTATGACAGGTCGCCAAGACGTCCGTCGCGAACTTCAGCAGCGTCGAGCATCATCATCGCGGCGTGATAGGCCACCCATGAGCGATATCGACTTTCGGGAAGCTCGGCTGCATAACCCCGGCGGAAGGCTGCTGCGGCGTCCTCGCCATGGGTGGTTGCGAACTGCCACACAGCAAGAGTGAGGTCCCATTCGGGCGGACCGAGCGTGGCCCACTCCCAGTCGACGAGGGTCACCTGACCGTCCTCGTTCACGATGAACTTCGAGGGCATGGGTCTTGTGTGTGACGGCACGGGAGTGGTGGCGAGAGGAGGCTCGATGTCGAGGGCCCTGTCGAGGACGGTCTGGTCCATTCCGAACCGGCGTCGAAAACGGCCAAGACGCTCGATGGTCGAGCGATAGTGGCTGAGCACGTATTCGCTGTCGATTCCAACTGCGAGGTTGGTGATTTCTGCTTTTGACGAGTGGACGTTGAGAAGGGTTTGTCCTGCCGCCTCGATCACGTCGAGGTTCTTGGGAAGACTGGCCAGGTTCCAGAGCCCGGCGTCAGACATTTTGAGCCAGGCCATCTCGGCTTCGACCCCTTGATTCTGAATTGTTGGGACTCCCTCGACGCCGGCGAGTGCTTCGAGGGCGTGCTGCTCACGCTTTTCCCGCGAGGCCACCGGGTAAACCTTGACGATCGAGGTGTCGGTCTCGTTCTCCGTAACGCGGAATATGTTGTTGGCCCCGGCAGCCAACTCGCGAATCCGACCGCTTGGGTAGAGGCTCTCTACCAGTCCCCGTGCGTCCATACCGTGCGTAACCCCTCTTTGTTTGATAAGCCGGCGACTATCTCCGACCACCGAATTACTCTGCCGACCCAGGCTAGCGAGAAAATGACATGCCAATAGACCTTCGTTATCCGGATGGGAAAGTTGTTTCTCACCCGAACGGTGTTACCGGACTCGACATC
>JAZFTN010000209.1:0-4531 GCA_036446715.1 Acidimicrobiia bacterium
GATGAGGGCACCCGCGGAGACCAGACCGGTGACTACGGCGAACCCGACGAGGTAGAAGCGGCGCGGCATCGTTCCGGCCTCTAGCTCTCGTGGAGCCTTGGTGGCCTTGGACCAGAACCAGAGCCAGACCGCCAGGGCGAACACGAGAATCGTTGTTATGGCGATCACCTCGTCTGCGTCTGGTCGAACGAGGTCGGATGGGCCAAAGGCCATCGTCATCAACCCCGTTGCCCCGCCTATGGCTGATCCCAGTCCGATCGCCGCCATGGAGTATTCATAGGCGCGCACCGGGTCGGTTCGGTCCGTGCCCAGGCGACGCCGGTGGTGTGCCCACACCAGGCCACCGACGATTGCCACTGCAAGGGCTGCCGGTATGGGCTCGAAGTGCTCTCCCGGCGGTGAGGTGTCGGTGAACAGATATGCCAGTGTCAGAATCACCATCCCGATTGAGGCGCCGATGGCGGTGCTCAGCCCGGCGACGGCCACCAGGAACATCCATGCGTTTCGGGGCGTCCCCGCATCTTCCGGCCAGGGTCGCCACCATCTGAAGAGCCAGACCGGGGCTCCCACAAGGAAAACCGCAAGCCATGTCCCGACTTCGGGCCCACCGGCGGTCGGCACCAAAGTCGAATACAGGGTCTGCAACAACCAGTAGAGGAGCCCACCAAGTCCGATGGCAGTGGTGATCAGCCCGATCGCGGATCCGACAACCCGGGGAAGATCGGCTCCGTCGGATTGAGGTGGGGTGCGTCGAGCGGCGACCTCATGGAAGGCAACGACGCCGCCGAAGACCAGCACATCGGTCCAGTCGGGCCGTCTTCCGTCGGAGAGCAGCCAGTTGAGCACCGAATAGCCGGCGACCACGAGCGCTGTCATGAACACTGCCTCTATCAGAGACAGGTAGACGGTCCAGCCGGCGCTGCGCGGATAGGCCAGTCTGCGTTTCGCTTCCCGTCTCCATAGGAAGATGGCTATGGGCGTTGCAACCACGAGACCGGCGAGGGAGGTCGCCACCAGTTGACTGGTGTCGCTGACGAATGAGTCGCCGGGGAATGCGGCTTGTCCCAGCTCGGCCAGAGCGAATGCAGCAACACCGACAGAGAGGGCAAGCAGCAGGTAGGCGAGCACGTCACCACCGTCAGACGGACGACCGCCTCCCCGCTTTTCCATCACGCGACGAACCATCACAATGATTCCCACAACAATCCCGCCGAGTATCAAAAGCGAAATCAGTCCGCCCATCAGAAGTCTCCTCTATTGCAGTCCCATGTGAAATAGGGCCAGGGGTTGGGGTCGTCGGTGATCCACCAAATGGCATTTTCCGAAATCAGATAGAAGGTCTCGTACTGATCCCAGGACCCACCAAACACACCGCCGGTGCCAAATCGCAGGGTCACATCCACAGAGACGAACTCGCCGGACGCGGAAGGGTCACTCTCATCGATGGGTCGGAACCTTTCGGCGTCCTCTGAGAAGCCCAGCGTGGCGGTGAAAGGATCCCTAGGAGCGCTTCTGGCGAGATCGGCGGTGCTGCAGTCTTCGAATCCGTCGGGGTCGAGAACTTCGAATGCCAGGCTGTAATCCTTGTCACTGATGGCCTGAAGGTATTCCTGGACTGTTCCTTCCGGAGTGCCCGGGTCCAATTGGACCGGTTCACGGGCGAGGGCGACGACAACCAGTATTGCGACTGTCAATCCGACGCCCACCGGCCAAAGCCAGCGGGCTTTGTTCCCGTCACTCACGGTTGCCCCCGTTGGGACGTGATCTGGCGTCCGTTCAGTCGGAGACCATGGGCATCATGCACCACAGGTCTTTACCCCTTGTTCGACAATGCTCGAAGCAGCTCCGTTACACCGGCGTCCGCTAAAACGATCGGCTCATATCCGCGAGCCTCCAACGCGGACGCGGCGATGTTGGCACGGTATCCGGTGGCGCAACAGATCCACACCGGACGATTCGGGTCCAACCCGTCGGGTGTCTCGTCGACCACATCGGGGACGTAGGCCATCGTCGAATCTCTTACTGAACCACTTTCCCACTCGTCGGGAGCTCTCACATCCAGGATTTGAGCGTCTGCAATCACCGCCTCGGCAAAGTCATCGACCCCGACCAGACGATACGAGTCGAGGTCAGTGGCCCAATCATCGAGGTCGTTTATGGCGCCCAACACATCATCGAAACCGATACGGGCCAACTGTCTCACCGCCTCTGCGGTGTTCTGATCCAGGTTCATCACCAGGACCAACGGTGCGTTGTAGGGAACAACCCATCCCACCCAAACTCCGAAGTCGTCTCGAAGTTCGACCGCGATCGATCCGGGGAGGTGCCCGCGAGCGAAAGCAGCTTTGGGTCGAGCATCGACCACCGTCACCCCGGTCCCCAGCCGGGAATGGTCCTCCTCGGTGATGCGGGCGACCTCGTAGGTTTTCAACGGATCGACACCGGCTACGTTCGCCGGCCCCATGTAGCGGTAGTAGGAGGGGAAAGGAACAAGTCCTGAGAGCTGGCCCTCCACAAACGAATCGACATCTGGATAGGCAAGAACCGGATTGGCTCGTTTCTCCTCTCCGATCGTCGATGTATGGGCTCCGGCGACCGTTGCGGTGCAGAAGCTTCCAGCTCCATGAGTGGGGTAGAGGCCAACCTCATCATCCAGCTTGGCAAGCCGATTGACGGAGATGTACTGCAATCTTGCCAGGCTCTCTGCCCGGTCGTTTCCGAGGAGGTCGGACCGGCCGGCCGATCCCACGAGGAGACTTCCTCCCGAAAAGACTGCCATTGGTTGATCGTCGATCAACACCAGATATGACATGTGCTCTGGCGTGTGGCCTGGTGTGTGTAGCGGGCGGATAGTCAGGGGGCCGCTCTCGATGTCCTCTTGATGAAAGGCTGGTCGGTGACGAAAAACAGGCGCTGCTCCCGCCGGGAAGACCAGTTCGCCACCTGTGGCTCTGGCCAGATCCTTTCCGCCGGAGACATAGTCGTTGTGGAGGTGGGTCTCCAGGACAAAGCGAAGCTCGGCTCCAGCTTCGTCGAGGATTGTCTCGAACCGATCGATGTCACGTTGAGGGTCGACGACGACAGCGACTCTTTGGTGGGTCAGGATAAAAGTCGAGTCGCCCAGACCCTCGGTTCGGATCGCCCGTATTTCCATGATCACCCCTGCATGCCGAGGGCTTTCATGCCCCCGGTCATGTTGGCGACACTTTCGTAACCATTCTGTGTGAGGAAAGCGGCCACCTGACCGCTTCTATCACCGGATCGGCACACACACAGGATGGCTTGGTCCCTGGGAAACTCTCCCAGGCGGGTCGGGATTTCGTACATGCTCACCAGGGTGGCATCGGGAAGGGTGCCCAGCGCCCACTCCTTGGGCTCACGCACATCGAGGATCATTGCGCCATTGTCCTCCGCCCATTGGGCCCAGTCGGCAGCAGGAACATTCTGATAGTTCATGGGTGAGGCGCACCAGGGTAGGAGGGACCAGCCGACCGAAACGATTCCGCCGCGCTCTACACTGCGCGCCGCATCGGCGTCTCGGAGGGCAAGATCGACATCGCAGTACTCGCATCCGGCTCGGGTACAAACCTCCAGGCTCTGATCGATAGCCCGGACGTTGCTTCTCACATTCGGATCGTTGTCTCCGATAAGCTCGAGGCCGGCGCACTTGCCCGAGCCGGTGACGCCGGTATCGAGACCGCCGTCGTCAGGTGGGGAGACCACTCGAACCGTGATGGCTTCTCGTCGGCCGTTGCAGACGTGGTCGAGGAGAGTGGGGCGAAGGGTGTGGTTCTTGCGGGTTTCATGAGAGTTCTCTCACCCTCGTTCATTGATCGTTTTCCGGATCGCATCCTCAATATCCACCCATCGCTTCTACCTTCGTTTGCCGGCACGAACGCCGTTGCGAAGGCTCTGGAACATGGTGTCAAGGTCACCGGCGTCACAGTCCACTTCGTCGACGAGAAGGTCGATCACGGGCCCGTCATCGCCCAGCGAGCCGTTCCGGTCAAGTCGGAGGACACGGTGGAGAGCCTTCACGCCCGGATCCAGATCGAGGAGCATGATCTATACCCGGCGGTGGTACGAGCGTTTGTTCGGGGAGAACTGAGTGTGGATGGCGGGAAGGTGGACCGGTTTTGAGGGCCTTGGTGAGCGTCTACGACAAGACCGACCTGACTCCTTTTGTCAAACGTTTGGTGGCCGTCGGATACGAGATTGTCTCCTCAGGAGGCACCGCCTTGATCCTTGAAGAAGCCGGCGTCGAAGTGACCCGCGTCAGCGAGGTCACCGGTGCGCCAGAGATACTCGGTGGGCGGGTCAAGACCCTCCATCCAAAGATCCACGGCGGGATTCTGGCCAGGGGGGAGGTAGACGACGATGAGCTGACCACCATCGGTATCGAACCCTTTGACCTTGTGGTTAGCAACCTCTACCCCTTCCGAGAGGCGGTGACCGCTCCCGATGCGACCATTCTGGACATCATCGAGAAGATCGACATCGGCGGTCCGGCCATGGTCCGGGCGGCAGCCAA
>JAZFTN010000210.1:0-7945 GCA_036446715.1 Acidimicrobiia bacterium
GTGCCCCGACTGGATCTTTGCCTTGTCACGAAGACCCTGGAGGGCGGTCAGCGCCGCCACGGGCACCGCCGCCGCTTCCTCAAAAGAGATGTTGGGTGGTTTGGGTGCAAGCACCTTCTCCGAAGCGGCCACATATTCCGCGAAGGCACCACTCGCCTCGCCGAATACCTCGTCACCTGGTTGAAGTCGGGTCACGCTCTTGCCAACCGCCTCAACCTGCCCGGCGAGATCCGCCCCCCTCGTCTTGCGTTTTGGCTTGGACAACCCGGCCTGGATGCGCACCAGGTATGGCGTCCCTCTCATGAAATGCCAATCCAACGGATTCACCGAAGCCGCTTTCACTCGCACCAACACCTGATCATCTCCGATCACAGGCTTTTCGATCTCCCTGAGTCCGAGGACATCAGGAGAGCCGTAGCTGTCATGCACAATCGCTTTCATCGTCTCATTCCCTTATCGAATCGAAGCCATCATGGCCGAGATCGAAGAAGAACTTGGTGGCTTCGGCGCTCCCAGCGATGGAGCCGATTGGAAAACAGCTCTCCGCCACAGGATTCTCACCGCCCGCCAGGTCATGCTGCGTCACCCGTGGGCACCGGGTGTCTTCGAGACCCGCACCACAATGAGCCCAATCTTGGTCCTCTATTTCGAAGGACTGCTTGGAACGCTTCGAGAGGGTGGGTTTTCGTACGAACTCGCCCATCACGCCATGCATGCGTTGTGAACTCGAGTCCACTTCGCCTCGCCCCACGAAGCGGATACAATTCCCGAACCTGATGACGGCCGTCATCGAGGGCCCATAGCTCAGCCCGGTTAGAGCGCATCCCTGATAAGGATGAGGTCCCTGGTTCAAGTCCAGGTGGGCCCACCGCCACAAGCCCGTACGTCAATTCGGGACCCGCAACACCGGACCGCCGTCTCAATCCACTCCCTTCGAACATTCGTAGCTCCTCACTCGAGCAAGAATGGCGAGGAGACAACCCGGAACGATGTCCTGGCGGCCGTCACCTAACCTCCAGAAACGATGTCGCTGCAATCTCATCTCACAGATCTAGCCGGAAAGGCCTTCTCCGATATCGGGCTGTCGTCTGAATACGGACAGATTGTCCCCTCCCAGCGACCAGAGTTGGCACAGTTTCAGTGCAACGGCGCAATGCCCGCTGCAAAAGAGGAAGGCAAGCAACCAAGAGAGATAGCTTCGGCCGTGGCCGAACGGCTGGCGCGGGCGCCGGAGATCGCCTCAACAGAGATTGCCGGGCCGGGATTCATCAACATCCGCCTCACCGACGAGACGCTCATCGAGTGGGCCAACAGGAGCGCGGACGACAACCACCTCGGCTACGACACCGCCGGAGAACCCTTGACCGTGGTCGTCGACTACGGAGGTCCCAACGTCGCCAAGGCAATGCACGTCGGGCATCTTCGGGCGACCATCATCGGCGATTCCCTCGCACGCCTGTTCTCCTTCGCCGGCCACAAAGTCATTCGGGATCCCCATTTCGGCGATTGGGGGTTTCAGATGGGTCTCCTCATCGCCACGATCGAGGAGAGGACTCCCGATCTCCCCTACTTCGACCCTGAGGCCGCTGAATATCCGGGTGAGTCGCCGGTGACCCTCGAGGACCTGCAGCGCATCTACCCGGAGGCGGTAGCGAGGGGACGAGAAGACGAGGAGTTCGCCGATCGCGCCCGGGAGGCGACTGTCCGTCTTCAGCAGGGCGACCTCGGGTATCGAGCACTCTGGCGTCACATGAAGTCCGTCTCGGAAGAATCACAGCGGGACGACTTTCTAGCACTCGGCGTGACCTTCGATCTTTGGTACGGCGAATCGGATGTCCACGACCGGATCGCCCCGATGGTCGACGCTCTGAGAATCTCTGGTGTCGCCGAGGAGTCGGATGGCGCTCTCGTCGTAAGAGTGGAGCAGCCCGAAGATACTCGGGAGTGGCCACCGCTGATCCTCCGGTCATCGGCCGGCGGGTTTCTCTATTCGACCACCGACCTGGCGACCGTGGAGATGAGAGTGAAGGATCTCGGCGCCGATCTCATGCTCTATGTGGTGGACCGGCGCCAGGCGGACCACTTCACCCAGGTTTTTCGTGCAGCGCGCAAAGGAGACATCGCTCCCGACGTGGTTGGACTGGAGCACATCGAGTTCGGAACGATGAACGGTCCCGACGGGAAACCCTTCAAGACTCGCGAGGGAGGGGTCGTCAGACTCGGCGACGTGATCAAGATGGTCCAGGATGCAGCCCTCGATCGACTGAACGAAGCCCATCTGGCCGAGGAGTATCCACAACAGGAGCGAGAGGCCATCGCAGCCACGGTCGGAGTCGCAGCACTCAAATTCGGTGACCTGATCAACAATCGGACCTCGGACTATGTGCTCGACCTGGAGAAGTTCAGCTCGTTCGAAGGCAAGACGGGACCCTATCTCCAATATGCCGCCGTGCGGATCAAATCGATCCTCCGAAAGGCGGCGGAGCAGGGACTTTCGAAGGGTGTGATCATCGGACCTACCGTCGATGTCGAACGTGATCTGATTCTCGAACTACTCAACCTTCCCCCGGTGGTAGATCGGAGCATCGATCTGCGAGCACCGAACCACGTCGCCGAGTACGCCCACACGCTGGCCAGTCGGTTCAACCGCTTCTATGGCGCCTGTCACATCCTGTCCGAGCCCGACCCCCAACAGCAGGCGTCCTGGCTGCAGCTCTCCACCTGGACTCTCGCCGCTCTGGAGCGTCTTCTCGACCTGCTCGGCATCGAGATACCGGATCGGATGTAGCCGTGTCGTTCACAGTGAGGATGGCTCGCCCTGAAGATGCCGAACAGATAGTCCCGTGGACCAGGGACACCTTCGAGTGGGGGGATTACGTGCCGGATCGTCTCGCAGCTTGGATCGATGATCCCAACTCCGCCGTTGTAGTTTGTGTGGATGAATCTGAGACACCGATGGCGGTGGTTCATGCTCTGATGCTCTCCGAAACGGAAGGGTGGCTGGAGGCGGCCCGTGTGCATCCTGACCACAAGCGCGCCGGCATGGGGTCGGCAATGAATCACGCAGGGGTCGTCTGGGCACGGGAACGCGGCGCCAGAGTCGTCCGGCTCGCAACCGAGGCCGACAACGATGATGCACGACGCCAGGTCGAGGCACTCGGTTACCGGCAGACTTCGAGCTGGGGCTATGCCCGACATGTGATCGGATCGGCCCCGACCAACCCGAGTGATCCTGGTCTCAGACCCGCGCCACGATCGGACATCGACGCCGCCTGGATGTTCTGGTCGACGAGTGAACTGTCTCATGTGGGTCGCGGGCTACTTGCCCACGGATGGCAGTGGCGCAAGGCGACGCCGGAAGACCTCGCCGTCGCTGCCGGCGCCGGCAATTTCTTCCAGTCTCCGGGTGGTTGGGTGGTTGTGGACGAGCCCAACAACGACCTGATCCAGACATTCTGGATAGCTACAACGTCAGAAGAGGCACCTCGACTGCTCATCGATCTCATCGAACTGGCCCGTCAGCGCGGCGCTAAGGAGATGGCCATAAAGATGCCGAAGATCCCGTGGGTCATGGAAGCATTATCGAGGTCGGGTGGAGAACCCAGCGAAGTTGTTGTCTATTCGCTAGCGATGTGAGTCAGATGAGGATTCGCATCGAAGCCACAGCCCATACGATGAACATCGCCGGCACATCCGCCCGATGAACCCATTCGGCTTCGACCGGTAGCCATCGGACGGCAAGAGAAAGCGGAACACCGATCAGGGGCATGGCGGTCATTCCGGCCACTCCCACGGCCCGCAGGCCCTCGGCCCCCTGAAGAAGAGGTTTGGGTAGACCGTCCAGAAGTCTCCCCATGACCCCATAGAGGAGGAAAGCACCAAACCCGATGGCAAAAACCGCCAGCGTTCGGCCGATTCCCACCTCCCACAGCCGGAACCCGACCAGACGTCTGCCACGCCCCAACGGACCCTCCGAAGCGACTCCCAGACAGAACAAGCCCGTGACGGCAAGCACCACCGCCGAGATCAGTGTGGTCCCCGTCGACAGGTCCCCGGCCACGTCCACGACATCAAAGCCGGCTAGCAGCACCGCCACGGAGAGTCCGACAAGGAGACTGCCGAGCACCATCAGGCCAACATCCAACATCGTGCCAAAGGCGCCGTACGCAAGGATGGCGTAGCGCTTCAGTGTCGAAAGCATCGATGTCTTAGGGGAAGTGGTCTCCGTCATTGGTTGGCTATCCCTCCGTCCGATTCCTCCACGAGGGCAGCCAGGTACCACTCGATCGGGTGTGCGATCTCATAGTCGTCCTCGAGGTAGCTGCGGAGTTGCATTTCACAGCCCGGATTGGCGGAAGCGACCCGGGTCACACCAGTGGAACGTATCTGGTCGGCTTTTTGGTTTCCCAACAGCGCCGATGCCTCAGGTTGCAGGATTGTGTACAGCCCGGCAGCACCGCAACAGAAGGCCGCCTCATCGCTCTCCACGACCTCATATCCGGCAGCCTCCAGAATCCGCCGCGGCTCCCGGATGACGCCCTGAGCATGACGGAGATGACATGGATCCTGAATCGCAATCTCGCCTCGGGGCGTGTCGAGTAGCGGAAGCCGACCATCATCGATGGCTCTTGCGACTGCCACGGTGACATCGAGACTCACCTCACCGACGCTTTCTCCGTCGTCGTCCCAATGCTCATAGCCGCCCAAGTGGGCCGAGCAGCCAGCTCCTGTGGCAACCACCATGTCGTAGTCCGCGAAGGCACCGACGTTGATGGTCGCCATCTGATGAGCCTCCTTGGCCTTTCCATCGTGGGCGGCCAGGGCACCGCAACAGGTCTGGGCCTTTGGCACCTCAACCCGGTGGCCCGCCATCTCGAGAAGATCAATGGCAGCCTGGTTCACCGGCCTGAACCACTGGTCCTGAATGCAGCCGCTCAAAAGACCAATGGTTCCGGCCTCGCCAGTGCCACCAACGTGCCCAATTGAAGGGCGGGGACGACCACGAAGACGACGCGCTCCTCCGATGATCCGCTCATACTTCTTCGGAGCCAACCTCGTCAGACCGAGTGACTGGGCCATCGAAAGAAGCCCAGCCCCGGCCCTCATCACGCCTCGCGAGGGGATCACCGAGCCCTGTATCCACCCACGCCGGCGCTGTCGACCCGGCACTTGCGCAACGATCTCTGCTCGGGCTCCTTCCAGCACACGCCCATAAGGCACCATCCCCGGACACACCGGCTCGCAGGCCCTGCATCCGAGACAGAAATCGATGACTCCGGCGAATACCTCGTCGACATCGACGATCCCGCTTTCAACTGCCGACATGGCTTGGAGACGACCACGCGGCGAGGCCGTCTCGCGCCCGGTGAGTCTGAATGTGGGACAGACGGGCAGACAAAGCCCACACTCCACGCACGCATCCAGTTCCTCCGAAGTGGGGCGATCGACCGTGACCCAGGTCATCAAATGCCCCCGGGTAGTCGACCCGGGTTGATGATCCGTGCGGGATCAAACTCGGCGATCAGCCGACGCTGAAGATCCAGCCCCGCCGGAAGGGAGCCCCATGGGTCAAACCCTTCGTGAAAGCCTGGCGGCGCTTCCACCACCACGAGATGCCCTCCAACGGATTCGGCCCATGCCCGCACCTCGATTGCCCCTTCGGAGTCATCGGACGCTGCCCGAATGTCACCGACCCCATGAATCGCCAGGTAACGCCAGCCGTCGGGGAGGTGTCCGGTTGCCTGGCTGGTGAGTGCGGGAGGGACTCGAAGCGACCACCTGTACGAACCAGACGGATCAGCCGGCCAGTCCAGGCCGTCGCCGGACTCGCCATCAAGGCGATCGGACAGGGCCGACACAACCTCCTGAGTGCCCCAGAGAAACACCCGTGTTGACTCGTTCTCCTCCAGAACGGCCAGCGGTCGGGCAATTGTCGAGGCCTGATCCGGGCTATCCACAACCACAGTCACTCCCGCAGGGGGCACAGGCCAAAGTCTCAAGCACACCGACACAATCACACCAAGCGACCCGAATGCACCCACGCTCAGCTTCTGCATGTCGTAGCCGGTGACGTTCTTGACCACACGGCCACCGCTGCGAACTATCCGCCCGTCACCGGTGACAACCGTCGTCTCCAGGATTCGCTCCCGGGTTCCATACAGACGCCCACGGCGAAGAGCCTCCGCACCCGCCGCTATCGCTCCACCGACGGTTGACGCTCCCGGGACTTCTGGAAACACCGCGGTTTGGTTCTCACCGGCGAGTCGGGTCGCGAGGTCGGCGATCGGAGCCCCGGCCCCAACGACCAGAGTCAGGTCGCCCGGCACCCAAGACTCGATCTCACCGAGACGCTCCATCGACATCACAATGTCCGGAGGGGGCGGTGCTCCGTACCCGGAGCGGGTGCCACCACCCTGGACTTGGACTTTGAGGCCCTTCTCAGTGGCGTGGTGCAGAACCGAGGCCACATCGTGAGTGCTCTTAGGTGCGACTGTCAACTCCGCATCCGGAGCACCCTCTAGTTCGGCCGCCAGTCTGGTGATGTGTGGCGGGTGGTAGGTCAAATCCAGGCGCCCTCCGGAACCTCGCGGCGCACCCCACCAAAGTCGAAGCATCGAGACCCGTCGGGAAGGACCTTCCCCGGGTTGAACAACCCCGTCGGGTCAAAGACCTCCTTCAGACGAGCCTGAGCATCGAGGTCGATCTCGGTGAAAGCCATTCTCATCAGGTCTCGCTTCTCGAGACCGATGCCATGCTCACCAGAGAGGGCTCCTCCCACCCTGAGGCAGGCGGCCACGATTTCATCGCCGGCCTTGTGGACTCTCTCACTAATGCCCGGCTCGCTCGCATCAAAGGCGATGAGGGGATGAACATTTCCGTCGCCGGCATGAAACACGTTGAGCAACGTGAGGTCATAGCGATCGGCGATTTCGTAAATCGTCTTCATCGTCTCGACGAGCTTGGTCCGGGGCACGACGGCATCGTGAAGGTAGTAGTCGGGTGCCAGTTGGGCCATCGCCCCGAAAGCAGACTTGCGGCCCTTCCAGAGAAGGGCACGATGCTCCTCGGTCGTGGCGACCTGAACATTCCTGGCACCATTGGCACGTCCAATCTCGCCAATCTGGCCGGCTTGGGAGTCCACGCCTTCCAACTCGCCGATCACCTCTGCCAGAAGCACAGCGGCGGCGTCGGTGGGCAGTCCGGCATGCAGCCAATTCTCCACCGCCGTAGTCATGCGCTGGTCCATGAGCTCGAGTGCGGCCGGAACCATGCCGGCGGCGATTATCTCCGAGACCGTGGCGACTGCTCCTTCCATGGTGGGGAAATCGAGAAGCAGCGTCCTTACCTCCGGTTCGATGGGCAGGAGACGAACCAGGGCTCGGGTGACGATGCCCAACGTTCCCTCAGATCCGACGATCAGACCCTTGAGATCGAGACCGGGTGAATCTGGAGCCAGCCCGCCCAGAACCACGATCTCACCGCCGTCGAGGACGACCTCGAGACCGAGAACGTGACTGGTTGTGCTGCCCTCCGAGAGGGTGTGCGCCCCACCGGAGTTGTTGGCCACGTTTCCTCCGATGGTGCAAGCGGACTGCGACGACGGATCCGGGGCGAAATACAGACCAAACGGTGCCGCTGCCGTGCTGAGATCGAGATTGATGACACCGGCACCGACCCAGGCGGTTCGATTGTCCTGATCGATCTCCACCGAATTCAGGGCAGTAGTGACCAACACGATCCCACCCCCAATTGGGCTGGCACCGGCGGTCAACCCGGTCCCCGCACCCCTCGCCACGATGGGCACGCGATGGCTGGCGGCGATCTGCACAACCGTCGCTACTTGCTCGGCCGATTGGGGGAAGACCACCAAGGTCGCCTCGCCCCTCATCAGCGAAGCGTCCTTCGAGTAGATGTGCAGCTCCAGAGGCTCTTCGAGGACGTTCTC
>JAZFTN010000211.1:0-8536 GCA_036446715.1 Acidimicrobiia bacterium
GCTGTTTCTCAGATATATCAGAGCATCAGCAGACTCTTAGAGGATCGTCTGGATCTGGGCGATCTGGCGGCTGAGCCCTATCACCACCAGAAGAGTCAGTGATCCGTACCCAGCGATGGTGGCCGTACGTGACAGCCAGTCGGGCATGGCTTCGATGAATGACCTGGCCTGGCGGATTCCGGTGGAGGTGACCATGACGAGGATGATCGCCAGGAATCCGAAGTCCGTTTCTGATCCGCTGAAGCTGGGCACGGTGAACAAGGCGATCACGAGCAGGAGAGCGATCGTGCCCAGGGAGGTGACAACCAGATATCCGACCTGCTCACGGTCTTCTGCGGGAGGAAGTCTCCGATTTGCCAGCCAGTAGATACCAGAGACGGCGAGACCGAAAGCGAAATGAAGGCCGACAAACATGGCCACGTTCAGGGCGGGAGGGTCGAGGATCAGGAAATCGACCGAGGTGAAAGGACCCTGATCGGCCGTAACGGCTAGAACCACTACCCCGAAACCGAGGCCCTGAACAGGTCCCAGCCATCTCAGCCAAGGGTCCGATCCGACCACCGCAACGCTTCCCGCGACACCGCTGAAAATGCCCACGAAGATGATCAGAGCGAGAGTCCCGCCAATGGTGAACTCCCCGATCCGGTTCCCGTTCTCGGTGAGACGCCCCACCATGGAGTGGCACTCGAAGACATAGACATCATCGAGATGCATGAGGCTTTCGGCGGTCAGGTGGCCGCCAACCTGGCGGCGTGGGAGCACGGTTGGAAGGAAGACCCCATCGGCAAGGTCGACCGGGACAAGCTCAACCGGTTGGGAGGGTCGATCGCCA
This sequence comes from Acidimicrobiia bacterium, assembly GCA_036446715.1. Taxonomy (GTDB): domain Bacteria; phylum Actinomycetota; class Acidimicrobiia; order Spongiisociales; family ZC4RG35; genus SZUA-217. Next base: position 833 of record JAZFTN010000211.1, read on the forward strand.
TCGGTCACCCGTTCGCTGCCACCGGGGCCAGAATTGTCACCCAACTCGCCAACGAGATGGCCCGGACCGGCTCCCGTTATGGATTGGTCAGCATCTGCGGGGCTGGCGCTACCGCGGCGGCGATGATCCTCGAAAGGACGTGAAGATCTGCCGCTAGGCGTGTGAGCCGAGACGCATCAGGTGAATCGGGATGGGAGGGGAGACTCCGACCTGAACCGATTCGAGAAAGGTGGTTGCCGTCGAGTACGACCTCTCGATGAGAGTGGCACCCTGGGTGAAGTCCGAAGGTGGGACGTCCATGGGGCACGGGGGCGGCAGGACCACGAATACAGCTTGGTCCTGGAGATGTTCCATCTCGACGACAAGTCTTCTCGTGACCAGAAAGCTCATCGAGTGTAAGAGCAGCGGTATCGCGCCCTGTGGTGGCACGGTGACGCCACACGCTGTGCCGCTGGTGAGGACGTAGATGGTGTCGGCTCCTGCCTCCAGGGCGTGAGAGATCGGGGCATAGTTGGAGACTCCTCCATCTATCAGTTTCCTTCCTTCCCATTCGATGGGCGGAAACACCCCGGGGATGGCGGCACTGGCCAGAATTGCACGAACCGTGTTGCCGGTCGAGAGTGCCAGGTCCTGTCCGGTGGCGGCATCGGTCGCAACCACGTGAAAAGGGATCGGGGAGTCTTCGAGGTTCTCGAACTGCGTATTCATCCTCAGAAGCCTCCGCAAACCTCGATTCGGAACCAGGTGGGCATGACGGCCGGTGAATCCGAGCAGCCCCGTGACGAAATCGCGCGGGAAGATGTCCGATCTGACAAGTCCCCGCCAGACCTCTCCGAGAGCATCGGCCGTCGCCAGGGTCTGAGGTCGGGACGCGATAAACGCTCCGTTCACTGCTCCGACTGAAGCTCCGACTATCAGATCCGGTCGAATTTCTTGCTCGTAGAGAGCCCGCAGCATTCCAGCGTGGACTGCCCCAAGACTTCCGCCGCCGGTCAGCACAAATGCTTTCATGCCACAAACAACGCCGGGGGCAGGTTGAGGCTTCCCCGTGCCTGATTGGCAGCAGCCCGAGATGATCTGGCAGGCTGGGGCTCATGCGTTACGAAAAAGTGCAATTTGCCGGTTCAGATGGCCAGTCACTGGCCGGAAGGATCGACTTTCCGCTCACCGGCGAGCCGTTGGCCTACGCCCTTTACGCCAACTGTTTCACCTGTCACAAGAACCTGAGTGCAGTCGGCCGCATCGCCGGGACCCTTGCCCATCACGGGATCGCCATGATGCGGTTCGACTTCACCGGTCTTGGGGAGAGCGAAGGCGATTTCTCGGAGACCAACTTCTCCAGCAGCGTCGAGGACTTTGTCCATGCTGCGAAGTTTCTGGAGAGGGAGTACGGCGGTCCTGAGCTTCTGATCGGGCATTCACTGGGAGGAGCAACAGCCCTGGGAGCCACCTCTGCGATCGAGTCGGCTCGGGCTGTGGTGACTTTGGCGGCGCCGGTCACTCCCAAGCACATCGAGCGTCACATCGCCGCCGACCTGGCCACGATCGAGTCGGAAGGCGAGGCACAGGTGGTTCTGGCGGGCCGGATGTTCACCTTCCGTCAACAACTGATCGAAGACATCGGACGAACCCGGGTCGACGAGGCCATCACCGGCCTTGGTCGGCCGCTTCTGGTCATCCACTCGCCAACGGACAACGTGGTCGGAATCGAGAACGCGGCTGAGATCCTTGACCTGGCCCGTCATCCGAAGAGCTTCATCTCCCTCGACGGCGCCGACCATCTGATCACCGTCGACGACGACGCCCGCTATGTGGCGGAGGTCATTGTCTCGTGGGCGAACCGGTACACCAGCGGCGACCTGGCCGCACATTCCCAGCCCGATTTCATCAGCGAGGCGCCGGAGAGCGTGACCGTGGTGCGGATCGAGGATGGCTTTCGCACCGACATCATCTCCAACGGCTTTCCGCTTGTTGCTGACGAGCCGGCAAGCGTCGGCGGCACCAACACCGGGCCGACTCCTTACGACTATCTGCTGGCCTCGCTCGGATCGTGCACCGCGATGACGCTGCGGATGTATGCAGACAGAAAGAAGTGGCCGTTGGAAACGGTGACCGTCCGGCTCAGTCATCACAAGGTGCACGCAAGGGATTGTGCCGACTGTGAATCCGACACCGGTTACGCCGACCGCATCGATCGAGAGATTGAGGTGACGGGACCACTCAGCTCCGAGCAGCAGGAGCGACTCGCTGAGATTGCCGACCGCTGCCCGGTCCACAAGACGCTCCACGGCGAGGTAATCGTGAACAGCCGTCTGGCAGCCACGGTGTGAGCAAACTGGTGATCCTCACCAAGAACCTGATGGACGCCAGTCGGGTGCAAGCGAGCGTGCCCGGTTCCGGAGTTGCCCGCTCGCTCACTGACGATGCTCTCACCAAAGCCGATTTGATCTTGCTCGATTTGAGCAGCGGGATAGCTCCGGCCGAGGTGGTCGCCATCGGGCCACCGGTGGTCGCCTACGGTCCCCATGTCGACACCGAAGCACTAGCAGGTGCTGTCGCCGCCGGGTGCAGGGAGGCACTGCCCCGATCCCGGGTGTTTTCGCGTTTGTCCGAACTAATCGATTGAGCACCCTCGGGAATAGGGCGTTTCGGCCTTTACCCTCGGCAGCAATGACCCTCCGTGCCGTACTGTCGCTTGCTTTTGTCCTGGCTGTGGCGGCATGCACCGGGCAGAGTGCCGTCACTACCACCGAAGGTCCTCCCACCACCGAAGACAGCGATCAGCCCCCAGAGCCCGGGGTCGGATCCGGCGAGCTGGTGATCCTCGACGGGGACGGCGATGTTGTGATCATCAATCCTGACGGGACCGATAGACGAGCGATCACAACCGATGCGGGAGATGACGCCATCTACTTTCAGCCGATTTGGTCACCAGACTCGACACATATCGCCTGGGGTCAGATCGGCACCGGCGGCTTTGGTGTTGGTTACCGCGGGGTGGAGGAGGATGATCCCACGGTTGTCCCGATGGTTGACCTTCCCTTCTATCTGTATTGGGCCTTCGACGGAGAGAGCATTGGCGCACTGCACAACGGCGCCGCTGGCCTGGACCTCGAGTTGGTCGATGTCGCCAGCGGCACATCGTCCATCCTGGATAGCGGTACCCCCTTCTACTTCTCGTGGAATCCGACCGGGGACGGGATGGTCGTCCACGTCGGTCCCGACCGATTCGAGATGATCACCGCCGATGGCGACCGGCAGCGCGGGGGCACGACAAGCGCCGACTATTACGCTCCCCAGTGGACCGATAACGGCATCATCCATGTCGATGGGGCTGCGCTGGTCGTTCAATCCCCGGAAGGTGTTCGCCGTGAGGTGGTGCGGGTGAACGGGTTCACAGCATTTGTCGTCAACCCTCGAGGCACACGAGTCGCAGTTCAGTCGATCAGAACCGAGGAAGCCATTGCATTCCAGAGCGTTGAGATCGAGACCGTTCCGTCGAATCGTTTGGCGGTTGTCGACATCGAGACCGGAGAGTTCGAGGTGGTCAATGAGGCTCCGGCGCTGGCGTTCTTTTGGAGCCCCGACGGAGACTCGCTGCTGATCTTTGCTCCGGCGTCTCCGGGTGACGGTCTGGTGGCCCTGGTCTGGACGCCCGGTACCGGCATGAGGAAATACGGAAACTTTGTTCCCCCCGAGCCGGTGGCGAGGGATCTGCTGCCCTTCTTTCCGCAGTACGCCCAGTCGATGAGCTTCTGGTCACACGACTCGGCGGCGTTTGCCTACCCCGACGTCGTTGACGGCACCTCGTCGATCTGGGTTCAGCAACTCGATCAGGCGACTCCTCAACGAATCTCAGACGGCACCTGGGTCTCCTGGTCGCGGTAGGTCGGAGATGGGCTGTTCCAGCAGATCGTGCGGCAATTGACGGGCGTGAAGCAGCGCTTCCAGCAGACCGATCCGGTCTTTTAGCGCCCTCATTTCGGTTTCTATCAGCGCGACGCTCTCGGCGGGAAGGGTGTCGTTGGTCTTGACGAGAGCCTCGATGGCGTCGCCAGTCTTGGTATCGGCCTCAGACAGGACCGTGATGACGCTTCGCAGGTCAACGGGGGCGGTCCCTTGGGCTGGATTCATGGTGTGGAGGTTCATGAGGTTTTGACGCTCCATGGCAGCCGCCGGTTCCGCGATCAAAGGGACAGGTATCGACCGTGCCACTCCAACACGGCGTCGAAGCGCTCCTTGCGATGGAGTGGGCTTCCACCCCGGCTCAGCTCGTGTCCCTCGCCGGGGAATCGGAGCATCTCGGTCGTGGTGCCGTTGCGCAGCAGGGCCATGAAGTACTGCTCGGCCTGCTCGATCGGACACCGGAAGTCATCCTCGGAGTGGAGTATCAGGGTCGGTGTGGTCACGTTCTCGGCCAACGCCAAGGGCCCAAGTTCCCACCAGGTTTGCCAGCCTTGGGGGTAGGGGACCCCAGTGTAATTCTCGGGAAACACCCCGCCGATGTCCGAGGTGCCGGCGAAGCTGGTCCACGAGATCAACGCTCGCTCCACCACCGCCGATCTCCATCGGTCCTCCTGACCGATGATCCAGGCCGTCATGAACCCTCCATAGGAACCACCCATCAACCCCATCCGCTCCGAGTCGAGTCTCGGGAATCTCTCGAGGGAGGCTTCGATCGCCGCCCTGATGTCCTCGAGGTCGACCTTGCCCCAGCCCTCTCCCACAACACCACGGGCGAAATCGCGGCCCCGACCCGACGAGCCGCGGGGGTTGGTGGCGATTACCCCATAACCGGCTCCGGCGTAGACCTGGAACTCGTCGAAGAAGCGGAATCCGTACTGCGATGCCGGCCCTCCATGAATGTTCAACAGCAGCGGCACCGAATCGTTGCCGTCGGGAAGATAGACCCAGACGTCGATCTCACCATCACCGGATTCGACACGGAAGTGCTCAGGCTCGATGAGTCCCAGATCCATGCTGTTGAGACTCGTCAGTTGTTGCTCGGCCCCATCGAGAGTCGAGTAGAGCTCGCCCGGTGAATCCCACTTCGAGGCGGTGAAGATGAGTCGCCCGTCGTGGATGTCGAATCCGGTGATGATCCGCTGCCCATCGACAACGGTCTCGATGGTGCGGTCGGACGACACCTCGATCACCCCGAAGGCCCCTGAGTCCTCCAGACCGATGACGGCGTTGTCGTTGTCCCACACGACCGCAGCCGGGCCCGCGGCCGGCGAAACCGAGCCTCGATCAAGATGCCCTGTCAGGGCAGTGAGAGACCCGTCGGGCTCTCGACGATAGAGGTAGGCGTCGACCGGATAGGCAGTTTCGACGTTGCCGAGCAGGTGAAGGGCCCCGTCGGGTCGATAAGACACCGAGTGCCAGATACCCCTGGCCGCGGCTCTCGAAATCTCGCCGCTCTCGACGTCGACTTCGAAGACGTCGTTGCCTGAAACCAGACCCCTGCCCGGATCGTGATCGGAGATGAAGGCCACCGTGGCTCCATCGGGCGACCAGGCCGGAAATTCCTCGTCGTGATCACCCGGGGTGAGACACCGCGGCTCGAGTTCGCCCTCGGGGTCAACAATCCAGAGGTGACGTCTTCGGTCGTGAGTCGAGCCACGACCGTCAAAGCGATAGGGAACGGAAGTGATCCGGCGTGGTCGTCGCTCCCGCTCATCGTCGTCCAGATCGGACCATTCCTCGGTCGCGGTGATAGCGACGACCATGAGCCTCGAACCGTCCGGCGACCACTCAACAGCCTCAACGCCGTGGTCGAAATCCGTGATGACTCTTACTTCGCCGCCGTCGAGTGGCATCACAGCCAGCTGAGCCACGGAGTCATCAGCCTTGCGTATGAACGCGAGGCTGGAGCCATCGGGTGACCATCTCGGGGCCTTGTCACCCGGGCCATTGGTGAGGACGCGGTCACCAGCGTCGTCGGCTAGCCAGATCCGGCTGTCGTTGCGATCCTCTTCGATGTCCGGTGTCGACACCACGAAGGCGATCCGGCTGCCGTCCGGTGCGACTCGGGGATCGGAGGGGATGTTGAGATTTGTCAGGTCATCGGGCGTCATCTGTCGGGGGTGAACATACCTGCCGGCTTCAGGCCTTGGCCCGGGAGACCAGTACCCTTGTCGGTTCCATGTCTGGAGCCCCTTTTCGCAATGTTGCTTTGGTCGCGCACGTCGACCATGGCAAGACCACTCTCGTCGACGCCATGCTCGGCGCTACCGGAGTGTTCGCATCGCACGAGGTCCGTATCGACAGAGTCATGGACTCCGACGATCAGGAGCGCGAGCGGGGCATCACCATCCTCGCCAAGGCGGCTTCCGTCGAGTGGAAAGGAACCAAGATCAACCTTGTCGACACGCCGGGTCACGCCGACTTCGCCGGTGAGGTGGAGCGTGCGTTGGCGCTGGTGGACGGGGTGCTTCTTCTGGTCGACGCCGCAGAGGGGCCGATGCCCCAGACCAGATACGTCCTGTCGAAGGCACTGGCCCTTCACCTGCCCGCGGTCGTGGTCATCAACAAGGTGGACCGCCCCGACGCCAGGATCGCTCAGGTGGTCGATGACGTTTATCAGTTGTTCTTCGATCTCGATGCATCAGATGAGCACATCGAGTTCGAGGTCATCTCCAGCGTGGCTCGTCAGGGGAGGGCGATGTCGGGTATCGGCATACCCGATGCCGACGCTGATCTCGGCCCGCTGCTCGATGCCATCGTTGACACGATTCCTGGTCCTTCCGGCGATCCGGACGCTCCTCTCCAGGCACTGGTCACCAACCTGGACGCATCTGACTACCTGGGTCGTCTGGCGATCGGTCGTGTTGTGGAAGGCACTCTCCGAAGCGGAGAACGGGTTGCCCTATGTCACTCCAACGTCGAGGAGCCTCCGATGCGACGACGTCTCACCCAACTGATGGGATTTGTGGGATTGGGCCGCGCCGACGTCGAGGACAGAGTCGCCGGCGATCTCTTCATTGTCGCCGGCTTCCCCGAAGTGGAGATCGGTGACACCCTCGCCGACCCGTCGGACCCTCAACCCCTGCCACGGCTACAGGTCGATGAGCCGGTGCTCCGAATGACTTTCGGCGTGAACACCTCACCGTTGTCGGGGCGATCGGGCAACCTGCTGACATCACGTCAGATTCGCGATCGACTGGAACGCGAGGTTCTGGGCAACGTGTCTATCCGCATCGGAAACACGGCGTCGCCCGAGGTGATCGAGGTGGCCGGTCGGGGTGAGCTCCAGCTAGCCGTTCTGATCGAGACCATGCGCCGTGAGGGCTATGAGATCCAGGTGAGTCGACCGCAGGTGATCATCCGCGAGGTCGATGGCAAACCACACGAACCACTGGAGCGCGCCGTGATCGACGTGCCAGATGACCATGTCGGCACCGTCACTCAAGCCATTGCCCCCCGCAAGGGCACGGTCACCGATCTCAGACCGGGGGATACGGGGAGGACCGTGGTGACTCTGGAAGCCCCGTCACGGGGTCTGCTTGGATTCCGATCGCTGCTGATGACCGCCACCCGGGGCACCGCCCTGGTACACCAGCACCAGGCCGGGTGGATTCCGTGGGTGGGGGAGCTGCCCCATCGTGTCGGTGGCGCCATGATGGCGGACCGACTCGGATCGGCAACCGGGTTCGCCCTCGACAACCTTCAGAAGCGGGGTGAGCTATTCATCGAGCCCGGCGG